>DAHVSI010000153.1 GCA_027324645.1 Castellaniella sp.
CCCCATAAGGAATAAATGGACATGGTTAAGGCTAATACCTATGCATGAAAAGACACGAACCTTCCGTTTGGGGAAGGTTCGTGTCACTACGGGACCAGGCCATTATTCAATGACATCAGTCGCTGTATCAACCAGCTCATCGCTAAGCGTCACCCCCTGTTTGGCGGCAGCGCTCTGGTTAAGATGCAGTTCGACCGCTTCACCGGTTTCGGAAGCGATCTCGCCCGGGTCTTCGCCCTCAAGGATGCGCACGACCATTTCGCCGGTTTGCAAGCCCAGGTCGCCATAGTTCACACTAAGTGCTGCAATGGCGCCGCGGGGCACACTGTCGGTATCGGATGCGATCAGGGGAATCTGTGCATCGTTGCCCACTTTGACCAGCGACTCATAAGCCGACACAACGTTGTTGTCTGTATTGGTGTAGATGACGTCAACCTTGCCCACCAGGCTTCGCGCAGCGGCACCCACGTCGACCGTACGTGCAGCCGTGGCTTCCACCAGGCTCATGTCGTGGTCGGGCAGCAGTTCGCGCAGGCGTTCCACAACCACCACGGAGTTGGCTTCGCCGGGGTTATAGACCATGCCAACCCGCTTGGCATCGGGCACAACTTGCTGAATGAGCTCAATTTGCTTGTCAAGTTCGAGTGCATCGGACACCCCGGTTACGTTTGTGCCGCTTGGGTCCATGGAAGGAACCAATTGCGCCGCAACAGGATCAGTAACGGCCGAATACACAACAGGAATGGACTTGGTGGCCGAAACAACAGCCTGCGCTGCCGGCGTCGCAATGGCTACGATGACGTCGGGCTCGTCGCCCACGTATTTGCGGGCTATTTGCGTTGCAATGGCGGTATTACCCTGCGCGGTCTGGAACTGCCATTTAAATCCATCTTTGTCTGTATAGCCCTTGTCTTCCAGTGTTTTTTGAACGCCGTCCTTGATGGCATCGAGAGCAGGATGCTCGACAATCGATGTCACAGCAACCGATTGGGCGTATACGGGCGCGGAAGCCAGCAAACCCGTTAGCGCAGCACAACCGAAGACGTGTCGCGCAACGTTCTTCAACTTCATTAGAAGCTCCTTATTTATTGTTTGGTACTGCGCATTAGTCTAGCGCGTTGTGACGATTTTCGCTTCAGGGGATATCCCTGCCTGGGCGCAGAATAATAGCGCATTGCCACCAACTTAATCAGGCCCGTGTGCCCGCAGCCAGATCAAGCTGCCTAACGATAGCGCGTGCCCAGCGAACCATGGGAAAATTTGTTTCAGCCTGCAGGGTTTTTGCACGATACATCAGAGCATTGGCAGACAGGCCTTTTGTTGCACCAGGCGCAAATGCCAGTACGATACGGTTGCCAGCCTTGGCTGCCGGCAGTATGGCCATTCTGCCTTTAAATGCCTGGCTGATATTGTCAAGATTATGCGTGTACCCCGGGTGGTCTCCAAACAAGTTGACAACCATCATGCCTGTATCGGCCAGGACAGCGCTGCAATCATGATAGAAAGAGAGCGAGTCGTAAACAGGCCCCTGGGCGTTCGCGTCGTACAGGTCGACCTGAAGCACATCGAAGTTCCCGGTGTTCGCCGAGTCAGCGATCCATTGTGCTGCGTCGGCATGCACCAGAACCGAACGATCGGTGTCGGGCAGGCCAAACCAGGCCCGGCAAGCCGCGGACACCTGTACATCCAGCTCGACAGTCACCACAGAAGCAGGCGTGTGGTGCAACGTGTGCCTTAGCAAAGAACCGGCCCCCAGGCCCAGCATTGCCACCCGATGCTGCTCTCCGGGTTCAAAAAACAAACGCCACGCCATCATTTGTTGCGTGTACTCCAGCACCAGATCAGCGGGACGGCCAGGACGCATGGCGCACTGGACCCATCTGGTGCCAAAGTGCAAGTAATGTATGCCGTCCTCTTCTGACAGCGTGGGTTCGACGTGCTCCGATGGGCTCACGAACGGTGACCCTTAAATGCGTTCAAAGATTGCAGCGATACCTTGTCCGCCACCAATACACATGGTCACCAACGCGTAGCGCCCCTGTATACGGTGCAACTCGTGCAGGGCCTTGACGGTGATGATGGCGCCGGTGGCTCCAATGGGGTGACCAAGACTAATACCACTACCGTTAGGGTTCACACGCTCGTCGTCCATACCCAACTCTTTGGTAACGGCACAAGCCTGCGCGGCAAACGCCTCGTTAGCTTCAATAACGTCCATTTGATCAATAGACAAACCCGCCTTGTTCAATGCCGTTTGTGTTGCAGGCACGGGACCAATGCCCATGTATAGCGGATCGACACCGGCATGCCCATAAGCGACCAGGCGTGCCAGAGGTTGAATGTCTTTTTCCTGTGCAGCCTGCGCCGACATGAGCATGACGGCACCAGCGCCATCGTTAATACCAGAGGCATTACCGGCGGTGACTGTGCCATTTTCTTTTATGAAGACAGGGCGCAGGGATGAAAAATCTTCGGCGGTGGCGTTGTGGCGAACGTGCTCGTCTGTATCAAAAACAACCTCGCCCCGGCGTGAACGGATGGTTACCGGCACAATTTGCTCTTTGAAGCGACCCTCTTCAATCGCCCGCTGTGCCCGCTGATGCGAGGCCAATGCCAAGGCGTCCTGCTGTTCCCGTGTAATACCGTAGCGCTCGGCGACATTTTCCGCTGTCACGCCCATATGAATTTTGTCAAAGGGATCCGCCAGAGCGCCCAGCATCATGTCGACCATCTGGCTATCACCCATGCGTGAGCCCCACCGTTGCCCTTGGGCAATATACGGTGCGCGGCTCATGTTTTCAGCACCAGCCCCGATGGCAACATTGGCGTCACCCAGTTGAATAGTTTGTGCCGCCGACACAATAGCCTGCAGCCCTGAACCGCACAGACGGTTAACATTGAAGGCAGGGGTGGCATGTGGCAGGCCGGCATTGAGTGTCGCTACGCGAGACAGATACATGTCGCGCGGCTCCGTATTCACAACGTGCCCCAGCGCCACGTGCCCTACCTCTGCAGGATCTACCCCTGTACGCTCGAGCACAGCCTTCAATACGGTAGCGCCCAAATCAGCAGGCGGCACATCTTTCAGGCCTTTGCCAAAACTTCCTACTGCGGTGCGGTACGCTCCCGCCACAACAACTTCTTGCATGATCAATCTCCTGACTGGCTGATTCAGTGTTTCGCGCCCCGTGGGGCTCATTCATCAATGATAACGCCTGGCCACCCTGCGCGATACGGGGCAGCCTTAAAAACAGACAGGGGCAGTGCCCGTCTAGACACTGCCCCTGTCTGTTTCGCCATTGTGCGTTACAGCAAACCGGATGTGACCTACTTTTGATCGCCTTCGTCGGAGGCTTTTTGTT
>DAHVSI010000191.1 GCA_027324645.1 Castellaniella sp.
TTGGTCAGCCGCATGCGCCGCAAGTTTTCACAGGCCGGTGTGGCATTGCCGATTCAGGCCATTCATCGGTGGGGCTATATGTTTACCGCCGATGGCGTGAGTGTGGCGCCGTCAGTCGACCACTGACGGGCGGTTGCCGGCCCCAGTTCCGGGAAACACCATATTGTCCCGGTGCATCAGCTCGGCGTCAGACATCGAGCCCAGGATGGCAGCAATCTTGTGGCTGGGCTTGCCCATGATGCGCCGGGTGTCAGACGCGGTGTAATTGATCAGACCCCGGCCGCATTCCACTCCGTGCTCGTCAACGCAGGCGACCACATCGCCCCGTCCAAATTCTCCCTCTACGTGCGTAACGCCCACAGCCAGCAGGCTTTTGTGCTGCTGCATTAATGCCCGTACTGCGCCTGCATCAATGGTAATGCGCCCGCGTACACGCAGGTGATTCACAAGCCAGCGCTCACGGGCGGAGCGCACCGGCAGGCTGGCGGTCAGCAGGGTGCCTATAGTTTCACCCTGAGTCAGCCGCGTCAGCACCTCGGGCTCGTGGCCAGACACAATGGCGGTGTGCGCCCCACTATTGGCTGCCCGGCGGGCAGCCAATACCTTGGTTAGCATGCCGCCGGTTCCAATGCTGCTGCCGGCGCTGCCGGCCATGGTTTCCAGTTTGGGATCGCCTGCTTTGGCCTGTTCAATCAGGTCAGCATCGGCGTGAGCACGCGGATCGGCACTGTACAGGCCCGCCTGGTCTGTCAGGATGATCAGGGCGTCGGCTTCAATCAGGTTGGTCACCAGCGCACCCAGCGTGTCGTTATCACCCAGGCGGATTTTGTCGGTAATCACTGTGTCGTTTTCGTTCACAATGGGCACCACACCAAGCTCCAGCAAGGTGTTCAGGGTGCTGCGGGCATTCAGGTAGCGGTGCCGGTCCGCCAGATCCTCGTGGGTGAGCAGGATTTGTGCCGTGCGAATGCCATGCCGGGAAAAACTGGCCTCGTAAGCTTGTATCAGCCCCATTTGCCCAACAGCCGCGGCGGCTTGAAGCTGGTGCATGGCGACCGGGCGGCGGGGCCAGCCCAGGCGTACAACGCCTTCGGCAATGGCACCGCTTGATACCAGAACCATTTGCTTGCCTTGCGCATGCAGGCGCGCAATCTGTGCCGCCCAATGCTGTACGGCCTGGTCGTCAATTCCTTTACCAGCCGCGGTGACCAGCGATGAGCCTACCTTGACAACAATGCGTTGTGCGGTTGTCAGGCTGGTCTTGTGCGTATCATGATCAGAAGTGCCAGGCATGAGGGTGCGAAATGATGCGAAGAGTCAGGAACCGCCCGGATCGTCAAAACGCGGATCACGCATGCCGGTAGCATCATGGCTGGTACCGGCCGGGGTACTGGCGGCGCGCTGGTCGTCCAGCCAGGCCTGTATGTGGTTCATGAGCGTTTTTGTACCTTGGCCGGTCAGTGCTGAAATGGCATAGACAGGTCCGTCCCAGTCAAGGCGCGTTTGCAGGGCCTTGATTGTGTCATCGGGGTTGGGCAACAGATCGGTCTTATTCAGTATCAGCCAGCGCGGGCGGGTATGGAGTTCAGCACCGTATTGAGCGAGTTCGTGCTCAATGACCCGGATATCTTCCATGGCACGCGCGATGATGTCTTCTTCCGGGTCGGGGGCGCTTAAGTCAACCAAATGCAGCAAAAGCCGGGTGCGCATAAGGTGGCGCAAAAACTGATGCCCCAGGC
Source organism: Castellaniella sp. (assembly GCA_027324645.1). Classification (GTDB taxonomy): domain Bacteria; phylum Pseudomonadota; class Gammaproteobacteria; order Burkholderiales; family Burkholderiaceae_B; genus JAJYRX01. The sequence continues at coordinate 1,740 of DAHVSI010000191.1, forward strand.
CTGCTCCTTCGGCCGCCCCTTCGATCAGGCCCGGAATATCCGCCACCACAAAACTGTGCGAAACAGAAGTGCGTACGACACCCAGATTGGGCCGTAGCGTTGTGAACGGATAGTCGGCAATTTTGGGCCGGGCGTTAGAGACTGTGCTGATCAGGGTGGATTTGCCCGCGTTGGGCATGCCCAGAAGGCCCACATCGGCCAGCAGCCGCAGTTCAAGACGCAGCCGGCGCTTTTCACCGGGCTGGCCGGGCGTGAATTCGCGCGGGGTCCGGTTGGTGCTGGACTTGAAATGCAGGTTGCCCAAGCCACCCCGGCCACCGTGAGCCACGGTGACGCGTTCGCCGGCCTGGGTCAGGTCAAACAGTATCTGGCCGGTTTCAGTGTCGGTAATGACGGTGCCCACGGGTACGCGCAGGGTGATGTCCGGGGCGCCGGCGCCGTATTGTTGGCGTCCGCGCCCGTTTTCACCGGCCTTGCCACGGTGGATGCGGCTGTATTGGTAGTCGACAAGCGTATTGATATTGCCGTCTGCCACCATATGGATACTGGCGCCGCGCCCACCGTCGCCTCCGTCCGGCCCGCCGCGTGGAATATTTTTTTCGCGGCGAAAGCTGGCGACGCCATCGCCGCCTTTGCCGGCAATGACATCAATAGTGGCTTCGTCAACGAACTTCATGGGCAGGCGTATGGGTGTAGGGTGTTAGTCAGTCACCATCACCCGTTCTGACAGAACACGGCGGCAATCCATCTCGAATTCCATGTCGATCACGGGGGGGTGCACCAAGTGCCATGTTAGCCCATAGTGCATGGCGCCGCGTCGGGCAATTTCCGTTTCAATGAACGGGTGCGGGTTGTGGATGGTATAGAGCTGGGTGGCTGTGGTGTCGCGCCAGCTGTAACCCAGCACGCTCATGCGCCGTTCCATCTCGCCCAGCACCCACTGTGCTTTCGCCAGCATGCCTTCCGGGGACACGTCGCGAAAGGCAACAAGGTGGTCCTCGTAGCTTCCTTTGCCTTCAGGGACTTCGCTGCTGCCGGCAATGACAAAAGCATTGTCCTGGGCTTGCTGGTCATCTGCTTCGACTGTATAGCAGAAGGCATAGAACGAAGGGGAGTCGGGCGCTCCCACCACGGGGGCAACGTTGCTGCGTGCCACCGGGTTGGTGGTGCCGTCCACAATTCCCCAGTCTGCCAGCGTACCGGCGTACAGTTCGTTGAATTCCGAGAAGCCCGATTCACTGACGGGTGCAGGGGAGCGTAGCTCGCACGCACACAGCGCGGTCAGCGGGCGACCGGCCCGCTTCAACTCGGCAGCAATGGCGTCAAACCCCTCCTGCACGCCAAGGGGGCGGGTGAAGACGACTCGCCGGATGGTGTAGCCCGGTTCGGCGGCAACGCCCCCCGAATACTGAATAACCCCACTGGGTACAAAACGATAGTTGCCCGCAGCAAACGCCACAGCGTCAGACATAATGGTTTCCTTTTACATCAACTAAACAGCAATTGCGGCACGATCGTGCTGAACCACGGGACGTACGTCAGGATCAGCAAGGCCACCACCATCAGCAAAATGGTTGGCAGGGCCGCCCGGAATACCTGGAACAGCGTCATGCCAGAGATGCTCATGGCCACAAAAAGGTTAAGACCCACCGGCGGCGTCAGCATCCCCACCGATAAGTTGACCAGGGTGATAACACCAAAGTGAATGGCGTCCACACCTACCTGTGCGGCGATGGGCTGCATAAGCGGCGCCAGCAC
>DAHVSI010000203.1 GCA_027324645.1 Castellaniella sp.
TGTCGCTTTGGACGTGATGTGTTTACAGCCCGGCTTTCAGAGCATGATTTGCAGCTTGAACAGGGCGAACACAACGCAGCTGATGTTGTATTCGACACGGATACAACCTCGTTTGTGCGGCTGGTTTACGGCAAAAAGCCGATGGACGATCTGGAATCAGAAAAACTTCTGACCCTGGCAGGCAATCGGGCAATTGCACAAGCATTTGTGGATTGCTTTGAGTTACCCACTGGCAAGGAATAATTACTTCATGACGAATCCTGCTTCCAATCAGCAGATAGTCGGATGCTTTTTTTATCTATGCCTTTATCCAGTAAAGGACTACGTATTGCCGCCATCAGGGTTTTTTCACCTGCGCCCCAGACAAAGCCGCGACCAGATGGCAGCACAAGCTCATCGACAGCCTGCTGCAGCGACGGGACAAAAGCAACGTCCAATGCGGCAGGGCTGGACCACTTGCGTTGATCGTCCAGATTATCAAGCTGTACTCTTACGATTGCACGTGCCGTGGCAGACAACTCAGACAACCGTCGCTCGATGGCCGGCACAGCGCTGTCATCGCCCAGCAACACATACCAATCCATGTTGTCTGGGGGCAGCATACTAACCCGTGGCCCGGCAATCCCAGCCCACTGTCCAAGCGGTGCTGTTAGGGCCCAGTCCAGAGCGGGGCCACCACTATGCACGGCAAATTCAAGGTCAATGGTATTTGCACTGGCGTCGTAGCGTAACGGCGTATAGTCGCGCATGGTGGGCGGCTTGCCATCAATGTGGGGCCGGCCGTCGACGATACGGGGCAAATTAGGTTTGTCTTGCCCCTCCTGCGGCAAAATCAGCTTTATGTGGTCATCAAACCCGACGCTGTCAAAACCGGTTAACTGGTCGCCGCCCAGTGTCAGACTGATGAACCCCGGACTAAGAGTTTTACGTGCCAGCAGCTGCACGTGGCGCGCAGCAAACGGATGGCGTACACGCTCGATATGCGGCTCTAATCCATTGGTGGACATGATGATTCCTGCTAGAATGTTGATAAAGTCCACTAATTTTCTCCTTTAATGATGGACTTTGTCAACTAATAAAGATTATGTCATCCTCCCTTGCGCCTGAAATTTTTGACACACTGCACGATATGTTGCATATTTTTCGTGCCCATATGCGTCAAAGCCTGGAATCGTCAGACTCCGGCCTGACATTCGGTGAGCTACGGGTGTTGATCTATGTGGGTCAACACCCTGACTGCAAACAGAAAACGCTCGTCCAATACAGCCGTACTGACAAAGCACAGATGGCACGGACAATTGCCCGGCTGAATGACAGGGGCTGGCTGGTACAGACCCAAAGCGCCCATGATCGGCGTGTACGCCAGCTGCATCTCAGTGCTCAGGGCCAGGAATTATTCAAGGAGTTCAGCAAGCAGCGAGCCTTGCTGGCCACCAGATTATTGAAGGACTGTCCACAACCCATGCAGTCCCAGTTGCTGGAGCTACTCGTCCTTGCCCGCGAAAGCGCACGGGCTGCTGACACAAGTTAACCTTAAGCTAACGCCAACCCACCATTAAGTTAGCGGACTAGATAAAGGTAAAGATATGGACCCGTTAATTGAGCGTCTAGAGACCATGCTGGAATCAGGCAACGACAATCTGCTGTTGCGTTTCAGCCTGGGCAAAGCCTATACAGAAATGCAACGATACGACCAGGCCATTACCCACCTGGAGCAGGCTGTCGTGTTCGACCCCACGCATTCAAGTTCCTGGTTTTGGCTGGGCCGCGCCCAGTACGAACATGACAAACTGGGCCAAGCGCAAGAGAACCTAGATAAAGCCGTTGAAGTTGCCACAGAAAAAGGCGACCAGCAGACTGTGAAAATGGCCCAGGTGTTTTTGCGCAGAGTACAGAAAGCAAGGCCTTCCCAATCAGATTAGCTGGCACGTGACCTGTTGCATGATGTCCCCGGATAACGCGGTCATTCAACCCGTCGCAATAGCAAAACGAATGTCAGGATTTGTCATGCCCCGGTTTTTGGCAGCAGCTAGCTAGTACTATGCCCCGTTATGGATTAGCACCGGGCTTACAGGTCTGGACACGTCATGCACGGGGCGAAAAATGTCAAACAACCACTATCGGCCAAGCGAGCGACGACCGCTTGCCAGCCGCAATACATCCTGGGCAGCGGCAACCAGCCACTTCTTGGCAAATAAAGGAATAGCGCCTAACGTTATTTCGACCTGGAGTATGGGTTTTGCCGCGTTTGCAGCCCTTATGCTGTGGGTGGTAAGCCAGGTAGATGGCGGGATAGTACGCCTACCGTGGTTATTGGTACTGGTTGGTATCCAGTTGCGACTTTTGGCGAATTTGTTTGACGGCATGGTCGCTGTAGAAACCGGGCAAGCCTCGC
>DAHVSI010000208.1 GCA_027324645.1 Castellaniella sp.
CTGGTGCGCGCCGCTACGCGGGGCGATGGGCAAACTGGTGAGGACATCACGCACAATATCCGGACGATTCGGTCCGTGCCGTTGCGGCTCAAGCAGGATGCTCCCGGCGTCATCGAGATTCGCGGGGAAGTGTTCATACACCGGGCCGATTTTCTGGCCCTGAACGAGGCACAGCAACGAGCAGGCGAACGCCAGTTCGTTAACCCCAGAAATGCGGCAGCGGGCAGCCTGCGCCAACTTGATCCTCGGATTACGGCGCGTCGGCCCCTGCGGTTTGCAGCCTATGGCTGGGGCGAACTCACGGCGCAGCCCGATGTGCAGACTCATTCAGGCATGCTGGACTGGATCGCGTCACTGGGCGTGCCGGTCAGCCCGCATCGCGAGCTTGTGTGTGGTGCAGCAGGCATGATGGATTTTTATCATCGTACCGGGCAGCGCCGCACCGAGCTGGATTTTGAAATTGACGGCGTGGTCTACAAGGTGGATGCCTTACGCTCCCAGGAGGTACTGGGCTACGTCGCCCGTGCGCCACGGTTTGCCCTGGCGCATAAATATCCGGCGCAGGAGCAGCAAACTGTTGTGACGGATATCACCGTGCAGGTTGGGCGCACTGGCGCTATCACCCCGGTTGCGCGGCTACGGCCCGTCTTTGTGGGCGGGGTCACTGTGACCAACGCCACGTTGCACAACGAGGACGAAATCCGGCGCAAAGATATTCGCATCGGCGACACGGTTGTGGTCCGGCGAGCGGGTGATGTCATTCCTGAAGTGGTGGCGCCCGTGCTAGAGCATCGGCCCGACGATGCCCGCGCGTTTGATATGCCCGAACACTGCCCGGTGTGCGGCTCGGCCATCGAGCGGCCTGAAGACGAAGCTGTAGCGCGGTGTACGGGTGGCCTGTTCTGCGCCGCCCAGCGCAAGCAAATGCTGGCGCACGCGGTATCCCGCAAGGCGCTTGATATTGACGGCCTGGGCGACAAGCTGATCAGCCAGCTGGTGGACAGCCAACGGGTCAAGTCCCTGGCGGATTTGTTCACGCTTACCGCTCTTGAGCTGGCGGGGTACGAGCGCATGGGCGCCAAATCGGCGGATAACCTGGTGACGGCCCTCGACCAGGCTCGCCGGCCCGAGCTGGCGCGTTTGCTGTATGCCCTGGGCATACGCCACGTGGGCGAAACAACGGCGCAAAACCTGGCACAGCACTTTGGTTCGCTGGATGCTGTGGTGCAGGCTGCGCGCACCAGCGTCTCTACCAACGATGGGGATGATCATCACAACCCCTTGCTGGATGTTCCTGATGTGGGGCCAGCGGTTGCCGGCGCCCTACACAACTTTTTTGCTGAGCCGCATAACAGGCAGGTGCTGGATGCGTTACGCGACGCCGGGGTCCAGGTTAAAGAAGTGGATACCAGTCAGAAGGCATCGCAGCGCGACCTGCCGTTGCGCGACTGCACGCTGGTGTTGACTGGCACGCTGCCTACCTGGACGCGTGACGAAGCCAGCCAGCGCATTGCAGCCGCAGGCGGCAAAGTGACCGGATCGGTATCACGCAAGACATCGTACCTGGTGGCCGGAGAGGCGGCGGGCAGCAAACTGACGCGGGCGCAGCAACTGGGTGTGCCCGTTCTGGACGAGGCGGGTCTGCGCGAGCTGCTAGAGTAAAAAAATGGCGCGGCCTTTCACAAGCCGCGCCATATGTTGCGCACAAGCTGCGCATGGGGTTTTTTAGCCCCAGTTAGTTTTCTTCAATATCCGCGTTTTCAAGCAGTTCCTGCTGATAGTCGGCCAGGGCTTTCTGGCGCAGCTGCTCTTCGATCTGCGGTTTGAGCTGATCAAGTTCAGGTAGCTCGACCGAGCGGCTGTCTTCAACCTGAATAACGTGCCAGCCAAACTGCGACTTGACGGGTTCGTCAGTCATGCTGCCCTTGTCCATCTCGGTAACAGCTTCGGCAAACTCAGGAACGTAATTGCTTGCTGGTGCCCAGCCCAGATCACCACCTTTTTGGCCGCTGCCCGGGTCAATGGATTCATTTTCGGCGGCGTCTTCAAAGCTGGTCTTGTCAGCCTTGATATCGGCGATAAGCTGCTTGGCTTCGTCTTCTTCCTTCACAAGAATATGACGCACCTTGTATTCGCGCTCTTCGGACTGCTGGGATTTGAATTGGTCGTATTCGGCTTGGATGTCGTCATCCGAGACGGGGTGCTTTTCCAGGTAGTCGTTCATGAGTGCACGAACCAGAATGCCCTGGCGTGCCAGTTTGATTTCCTGTTCGACGGCCTCGCTTTTGTCAATGCCGGCCTCTTCGGCAGCCTGTACGGCAACCAGGCGGTTGATCATTTCCTGCTTGACCTGTTCGCGCAGTTCGTCGGATTCGTCCGCCCCCTGGCTGACAAGCAACTCGACAAAGTTATCGAGGTCTTTCTGTGAAATGTCCTGCCCATTGACCGAGGCGATGGTCTTGGCACCCACCGGTGCGGCGATCAGGCATGCAGCAGCAATGATGGCAAATCTTTTCATGAAAATCCTTTTGGGGTTAGGGGTTGAGTCGGGTTTCGATGGCCAGCGCATGAACCGGGTAGGGAATCAGGTCGCTGACCTGCTCGTATACCAGCCGGTGACGGGCGAGTGGCCGCATCCCTTTGAACTGGTTAGAGGCAATGATGACACGAAAGTGCCCGGCGCCATCTTTGGACCCTTCATGTCCAATGTGCAGATGGGACTCGTCGATGACTTCGATGTGGGTGGGCTGCAGTGTATTGAGGCGCTGCAGTATTTGTTCGCGCCGTTCAGGAGCCAACTCGGCAGGCGAAGGCGTGGCGTTTGACATGGTATTAGTCCTTATTGATGGGACGAGCCTGGTCGGCGGTGTCAGTGTCGTGATTGATGTGTTTACCCAGCCATAATGACTGGCCAATCACGAACAGAATCATCAGGATCATCAGGCCAAACACCTTGAAGTTGACCCACTGTGCTTCGGTGTAGTGGCCGGAGAAGGCAACATACAGATTAA
>DAHVSI010000232.1 GCA_027324645.1 Castellaniella sp.
CGCCTTGCTGCCGCGGCGTAGTGTGATGTTTTGCGCGCGAATCATTGACTTAGTTGGGAGCGTGTCAGCAACAGGATCTGGTCGTCGGCTTGTTCCGTGGCCAACCATACAGGATCAAGCCAGGGAAAGGCATGCAGAAAATGATTCTGCTCATGGCCGATCTCTAAAACAAGCAGGCCGTCGTCAGTTAAATAGTTACCCGCTTGTTCAACGATGGTCTTGACCAGCGCCATGCCATTTGAGCCTCCAGCGAGCGCGGAGTGGGGCTCATGCTGGAATTCCTTGGGCAAGGCGTCCATAGCAGACTGGTTAACGTAAGGCGGGTTACAAATGATCAGATCGTAATGTTGCGGTGAGAGTGCGGTAAACAGGTCGCTCTGGTACAGCGATATGCGCTCAGCAAGTCCGTAGATATCAATATTGTTGTGGGCGACTGCCAGCGCGTCAGCCGATAAATCGGCTGCATCTACGTGGGCAGAAGGGAAGGCCAGTGACGCCAGAATGGCCAGGCAACCCGAGCCGGTGCATAGATCGAGTACATGGTTGACCGCGTCGGGATCGGGCACCCATGGTTCCAGTTGTTGCGTCAATAGTTCGGAAATGGGCGAGCGTGGAATAATGACACGCTTATCCACCTCGAAGCGCAAACCCTGCAGCCAGGCTTCGCCAGTCAGGTAAGCCGCTGGTATGCGTTCATGGGTACGTTGCTGGACCAGATTAAGAAAATGCTGTCGTTCGTGGGGCAATACCCGAGCCTCCAGGAACGGCTCAAGCTGGTCAAGCGGTAGGGAGAGGCTATGTAATAACAAGTAGACGGCTTCGTCCCATGCATTATCGCTGCCTTGTCCGAAGCATAGGTCTTCTGCATGAAAGCGGCTGACTGCATAGCGAAGCAAGTCACGCAAAGTAATGAGGTCTGGCAGGTCTGGGTTGGTCATGGTCATTAAAGTTGGCGTGCTGATAATTAAAGACGCACGGAACGAGCACCTTCGTGTATCAATAACTGGCGTTTTCGTTCTACACCACAGCGATAGCCTGAAATATGACCGTCGCGTCTTACCGCCCGATGGCAGGGAATGATGATGGCCAGCATGTTGGCGCCACAGGCGTTGGCAACGGCCCGCACGGCTTTTGGCGACCCAATGCTCTGAGCCAGCTCGGTATAAGTTTTTGTGCTGCCAGCCGGTATGGCCAGCAGCGCATCCCATACCTGTTTTTGAAATGGTGTGCCTGTAATATCTAGGTCAAAGTCGATGGTCTTGGATGGGTTCTGTACCTGGGCGTGTACCGTGTTAAATGGTACCCGTGCATCATCCGTCTTGGTTTCAATAATATTGGCATCAGGGAAGTGCTGTTGCAGTTCAGTCAATAGAGTATCGGCGTTATCGCCCAGCAAAACGGCGCATAATCCCTTTTCGCTGCTGGCAACTAGCAAGGTGCCGAGCCAGCATTCACCGCTGGCAGTAAATACGGTACGTTCTTTTCCGGTCGTGCTCATTGCTGCGTCAGTGTTGGGACGGGTGGCCGATGTGGTTGATTGCGACATAGGTGCCTCCGGCTGGATGGTGGTGCTTAGGGATTATTTTACTTGCACACGTGGATTTTGCTGCTGGGCCTGACGTATGGCGCGCTGTTCGGAAAACCTGCCCAGACCATGTACGATCATGCCAAAAAAGAGCCCCCAGAAAGCGCTGCCTATGCTCATAATGCTAAGCCCGGATGCCGTAGTCAGAAACGCTACCAACGCCGCGTCGCGCCCAGATGGTTGGCTCAGGGCAGTGGCCAGAGACTGGCTGATGGTGCTTAGCAGTGCCAGTCCCGCAATTGTGGCGATGAGTTCGACAGGAAAGGCGATAAATATGCTTACCACCGTAGCGCCAAATATGCCTGTGCATAAATAAAACAAGCCTGCCCACACCCCGGCTATCCAACGACGGCCGGGGTCTGTATCGACTTCATCGCCCATGCAGATAGCAGCTGTGATGGCGGCAAGGTTATAGGCAAACCCACCAAATGGCGCAAGAATAAGACCGGTTATCCCGGTCCAGGTGATTAGTGGCGAAGCGGGGGCATCGTATCCGTTAGCACGCAACACGGCCAGGCCGGGTATGTTTTGTGAGGTCATGGTAACCAGGAACAGAGGCAACCCCGTACCCAAAAGGCTACTGATGCTAAAGGCCGGCGCCACAAGGACAGGACTGGCTGGCGTCCAGTCCAGTGCCGACAGGGTTAGCATGCCGTGCAAGCCAACCCACACTATGCCAACGGCAAGCGTTGCGGGCACGCTATAGCGCGGCATAACAATTCGTGCAATAAAAAACACGATCAGCATGAGGCTGACTAGCGCCCATTCAGTCTGAATGGACGCGAATGCGTCCATGCCAAAATTCACGAGAATACCGGCCAGCATGGCAGCAGCCAGATGGCGTGGCACCCAGTCCATGATTTTCTGAAATCCGCCAGTCAGGCCGGAAATGGTGGTCAGAGCCGAGGCAAAAAGAAAGATGCCCACAGCGTGATTCATGTCCAGACCAGCAAGGCCTGTGGCCAGCAGCGCAGCACCAGGTGTTGACCAGGCTGTCAGAATTGGCTGGCGATAGCGGATGGACAGCGCAACGCAGGTTAGCATCATGCCAACCCCCAATGCCCACATCCAAGAGTTTAATTCTGCATCCGTTGCGCCAGCGGCCAGCGCAGCCTGAAATACAATTGCGACGGAACTGCTATAGCCAACAAGAACCGTGACAAAGCCGGCAGCAATGTGGGAGGGTTGGAACCACTGGGCGATAGACATGGGCTACGGTGTTTGCAGGCGGCGGCAAGGGTCAGTATTTAAGCGTGATGCCCCCATCGACAACCAAATC
>DAHVSI010000250.1 GCA_027324645.1 Castellaniella sp.
TTTACGTTGTCGATGATGACGAGGCAGCACGTGACTCATTGCAGTGGTTACTGGAAGCCAATGGCTATCACGTTCAATGTTATTCCGGTGCGGAAGCGTTTCTGAAAGCATACGATCCCGACCGGGTCGGTGTGCTGATTGTTGATGTCCGCATGCCTGGCATGAGTGGCCTTGAACTGCAGGAAACCCTGCTCGAGCGCAATGCGCCGCTGCCCATCGTATTCATTACGGGCCACGGCGATGTGCCCATGGCTGTATCCACCATGAAAAAAGGCGCCGTCGACTTTCTTGAAAAACCATTCAACGAGACCGAACTGCGTCAAATCGTGGCGCGCATGCTTGACGATGCGGTTGAGCGGGTCCAGCAGGTACAGGTTGCCAAGACCCAGCAAGCTGTTCTAAGCCGTCTGACGGCGCGCGAGCAACAAGTGCTTGAACGCATCGTTGCCGGTCGCCTTAACAAACAGATCGCGGGCGACCTGAGTATCAGCATCAAGACTGTGGAAGCGCATCGTGCCAACATCATGGAAAAACTCGAAGTCACAACCGTAGCTGATTTGATGAAAATCGCACTCAACCAGGCAGAAGCTCAAGCATGACTGCACACATTATTGACGGTAAACAATTGGCTGCAACCATCCGGGAAGACGTTGCACAGCGTGTCAAGGCCCTTGCAGCAGACGGCCTCCAGCCCGGGCTGGCAGTTGTGCTGGTTGGGGAAGACCCCGCATCGCAGGTTTACGTGCGCAACAAGGCCGCTGCCTGCGAGAAAGCAGGTTTAGCTTCCCAGGTCATACGGCTTGATGCCGGCATCAGCCAGGAAACATTACTTGCTACCGTCGATCAACTGAACAACGACCCCGGCGTACATGGCATTCTGGTTCAGTTGCCACTGCCAGCGCATATGGACAGCGCCCGTGTAATCGAAGCCATCAGCCCGGCCAAAGACGTTGACGGTTTTCATATCAGCAATGCAGGCTTGCTCATGACCGGGACACCTTTGGTCAAGCCCTGCACACCCTATGGCATCATGAAGATGCTTGACGCACAAGGCGTCTCGCTGTGGGGAGCGGAAGCGGTTATTGTCGGAGCCAGCAATATTGTCGGCAAGCCCATGGCGATGCTTATGCTGGCCGAAGGCGCCACCGTGACGCTCTGCAACTCAAAAACACGGGATCTGGCTGCCCACACACAGCGCGCTGACGTGCTGGTTGTGGCAACTGGCCGCCGGGGCATGATTGATGGCACCATGATCAAACCGGGCGCAACCGTGATCGATGTGGGCATCAACCGCGGTGACGACGGCCGCCTGTACGGCGATGTCGATTTTGGTTCTGCCCGCACGGTTGCCGGAGCCATCACGCCCGTACCCGGTGGCGTAGGCCCCATGACCATCGCCATGCTGCTTGTCAACACGGTAGAAGCCGCAGAAAGGCAGCGCGCAAGCTGAATCACACAACAGGAGTATGCGTTCTTATGGCAGATAATCCTCTGCTGACCGAACTGGATCAGACCATCGACTACGCGGCCGTTCAACCCGATCATATCCGCGAGGCAATCCCCAACCTTATTGAACAAGCCAGACAGGCAATCGACAAGGCGGCGGACCCATCGCTTCCCGCTGAATGGGACGCCATTATCGAGCCCTTGCTGGATCATAGTGAGCCCCTATGGCGCGCCTGGTCTGTCGCAGGCCACCTGAATGCCGTGGTCAACACCCCCGAACTCAGGGATGCCTACAACGCCTGCCTGCCCTTAATCACTGACTTGGCAACGTGGGCCGGCTTGCATCAAGGCTTATATCAACAGTATTTGCGTCTGTCAGAATCGCCAGAGTATGGTGCGCTGACGCCGGCACGCCAACGCGTCATTACGCTTGCACTACGCGATTTCCGCCTTAGCGGCGTCGAGTTGCCTGAGGCAGATCGCGAACAGTATCGCAAACTGTCCGAGCAACAAGCGCAAGCCTCGCAAAAGTTTTCTGAAAATGTGCTGGACAGCATCGACGAATGGGAGCTGATAGTCACGGATGAGACACAGCTGGACGGTATTCCCCAGGATGTACTTGACGCTGCGGCCCAGGCCGCACAAGAGGCGGGCCAGCAGGGTTGGAAGCTGACGCTCCAGATGCCCTGTTATTTGCCTGTGATGCAATACGCAACCAATCAGTCATTGCGGGAGCAGCTCTATCGAGCCTACGCCACCATCGCTTCTGAGTTTGGTAAGGCCGAACTGGACAACTCCGCTCAGATTGAACAGTTGCTGTCCTTGCGCCAACAAGAAGCGGCGCTGCTGGGTTATGACACTTTTGCAGCACTGCAGCTTGAAACCCGCATGGCCGACACGGCTGAACAAGTTGAGCATTTTCTTGGCCAACTGGCTGACAAGTCACTGCCCCACGCCAAGCAGGACTTAGCCGAGCTACAGGCTTTTGCAGCGGAACATCTGGACCTTCCAGAGCTAGCCCCATGGGACGTTGCCTACGCTTCGGAACAGCTCAGGCAACACCGTTACGACTATTCCGAAGAAGAGGTCAGGCAGTACTTTACCGAGCCACAAGTTGTTGAGGGCTTGTTTCGCACCATCAAGGCACTATTTGGCGTAAGTTTCCGTGCGGTGCAAGCCAGTGTATGGCACCCTACCGTACGCGCCTTCGAAGCGCTTGACGACAATGGTACGGCTATCGGGATGCTTTACCTGGATCTTTTTGCACGCCAGGGGAAGCAAAACGGAGCGTGGGTCAACAATGAGCGGGAAAGACGCCGTCTGCCAGACAGCATACGTAAGCCGGTCGTCTACCTGACATGCAATTTTTCCCCGGCTCGTGGCGAGCGCCCTGCCCTTCTTACGCACGATGACGTCATCACGTTATTTCACGAAAGCGGGCATATGTTGCACTGCCTGTTGTCTGCAGTCGACGACCCCGATGTTTCGGCGTTTTCCGCAGTCGAGTGGGATGCCATTGAACTGCCTTCGCAGTTCATGGAAAACTTTTGCTGGGAGTGGAACGTCATTCAAGACTTGTCGCAACACGTCACAACCGGCGAACCGCTACCCCGGGAACTGTTTGACCGGTTGCTGTCGGCACGTAATTTCCAAAGCGGCATGCAAATGGTCAGACAGGTCGAATTTTCCCTATTTGACATGCTGATCCACCGCAAGCCGGATACCGTGGCAATACAGGACGTCCTACAGGAGCTCAATCGGGTTCGTGAACGGGTAGCTGTTATCATGCCGCCCGCCTGGCACCGGTTTCCGCACCACTTCTCGCATTTGTTCGCGGGTGGTTACGCCGCAGGCTATTACAGCTACAAGTGGGCCGAGGTTCTATCCGCCGACGCCTATGGCGCGTTCGAGGACGTGGCTTCTATTCAGCAGGACGGCACCCGCAGTACACTAGATGCAGACATGGGCAAACGTTTTCTTGATGAAATCCTGGCAGTTGGCGGGACGCGCCCTGCTGCGGAGTCCTTCCACGCTTTTCGGGGACGTGAGCCCAGCATGGACGCTTTGCTGCGACACAACGGCATCACCCCCTGACGGCAAGCCCATTCAACATTTCGGAGATAACATTGAAGAGGATGGTCAGAAGCCTATCAAGCGCGCTTTTGGCCGTCGCTGTATTGTGGGGCACGGGTCTGCCCACGGCGATGGCACAAGATACCGCCATTCATGGCGTGCGAGGCTTTTTGCCTAACCTGAAGTTCTCACTTCAGGGCGCGGGCGATAAAACCTATACCGGCAAGGATCTGCAGGGGCAAACTGTCCTGCTTTTCTTTGGCTATGCCAGCTGCCCCGATATCTGCCCGACCACCATGTTGCAACTGGCCGAGGTGGTGGAAAACCTTGAAGACGAAGATGAAGACATACGTATTGTGTTCATCAGCGTTGACCCGCACCGTGACACGCCAGAAATCCTCCAGGACTATGTTGATTTATTCAACGACCAGGCACTGGGCCTGACGGGCTCTGAAAAAGCGATCGCGGATGTGGCAAGACGTTATCGTGTGTCGTACCAAATCGAAAAGCCCAAGAGTGACGACGAAGACGACTATGATGTTGCGCATAGTCGCGGTGTGTATGTATTTGATCGTGATGGGCGTGCCCGCTTGCTGGCCGCTGACGGGGAATCGGTTGAACAGCTAACAGAAGCAGTACGCAAAGTTATCGAGTCAAGCTAGCGTTTCAGCTTAGAGGCCGCATCGCGCAACGCGGTGCGCAGGCCTTCTTCGATGACGGGATGGTAAAAAGGCATTGCCAGCATAGCGGAAACAGTAAGCTGCTGCTGATATGACCAAGCCAGCAAATGCGCGATATGCTCCATTTGCGGACCAGCCATTTCCGCGCCCAGAAAAACACCGTCGGATTGGCGCACATAGACACGCAGCATGCCCTGGTTTTTGCCTATGATGCGTGATCGCCCTTGGTTACCAAAGTCGACCTCGCCGGTGACAATGCTGGTTTTATCGTCAATTGACGCATAGTTTTTACCCACACTCGCAATTTGCGGATCAGTAAAGACAATGCTAAGCGGTGCACGGCGGGTGCCGGGCTGAACATCGGGATAGTGCGCGGCATTTTTGCCTGCGATATGCCCTTCGTCGGCCGCTTCATGCAAAAGGGGTAATTGGCCCGTGACATCGCCGGCAATAAAGATGGGTGCTGTACCCAGTTGCAGGGTATTGGGATCGGGTACCGGTTGCCCTTGCTCGTTTAGCTGGACAGACGTATTTTCCAGACCAAGGTTGGCCAGTGCCGGCCGCCTGCCGGTAGCCATAAGCACACATTCAACCGTAAGCGTTGTCGTAGGTGCGTCAGGGTCTGAGCCGGAGAGCAGGACGCGCACACCATCCGCAGTCAGCTCGGTTGACGCAATGTGCGTATTGAAACGCAAATCCATATCGTGCTGAAATGCCTGGACGGCACTGGCGTGTACGTGTGGGTCGGTCATCCCGGCCAACCCCTGGCTTCGGTTCACCAGCGTTGTTTTAACTCCCAGGCGTGACAGGGCTTGCCCCAACTCCATGCCGATCACACCACTGCCCACCACCAATATGCTGGCAGGCAGTGTTTTCCAGTCAAAGACGTCATCGTTAACGACCAGTCGTTCCCCAAGATGCGAGAAGTCGCTGGGCACAAACGGCTCCGAGCCCACCGCGATCACGGTGCTGACAGCGTCGATCTCGGTGTGTTCATCTACCCGGATGGTTGTGTCGGACAAAAAGCGTGCGCGTCCCTGAACTTTTTGATCGTCATCATAGTTTTGTACCGTTTTGACAGCAAAGCTGACAAAGCGGTCGCGCTCGGTTCGCACCCGTTCCATGACCGCTTCGCCGTCAACGTAGACGCCGTCAGTCTGAACACCAAACAGCCCACTACTACGAGCCGCCTGGGCAGCATCTGCTGCCGCAATCAAAAGCTTGGAAGGCATGCACCCGACCCGTGCACACATGGTCCCGTAGGCGCCAGATTCAATCATGACCACTTTTTTACCCGCGCGACGCGCGGCGCTAAATGCGGTCATGCCGGCTGTCCCGGCGCCAATAATAGCTACATCAACGCTAAGCTTGCGCACTGCCACCCCTAGTTGCCTGTCCACTCAGATGTGAAGTCACGATAATCGGGCCGACCACGCTCGGGAAGCTCGCGCAGCGGCGTGCCGATAGAGACATAACCCATGAAGTTATATTCGAGCGCATCAAACCCCAGCAGTTCACCGACCTCTTCAATATACGTACCCAGCCCCGTGCTCCAGTAGGCTGAGTAACCCAGCATGTGAGCGGCATTAAGGATATTGGTCACGGCTGCGCCGGTTGCCAGCACACGTTCCTGCTCAGGAATCTTGGTATTGGCGTGATCAATAAAGCACCCCACCGCAAGGAGCAATGGCACATTGCCCAGCCACTGCCGTGTCGACGCTTCTTTTTGCGGAGTCAGTGGCTCTCCAGCCTCACGACACGCCTCAATGGCTACATCGGCCCACCGCGTAACCGCATCGCCTTGCAATACACGAAAACGCCAGGGACGCAGCTGTCCATGATCGGGTGCACGCATGGCCGCCTGCAAAATCAGATCCAGCTCCTGGTCGTTGGGCCCTGGAGACTGCACAAATTTCATGGAGCGGCGACTAAGCAATAAATCAACGGGAGAAGACATGAAACTCCTTGGGAGATAAGCAAAACGCGTACAGGTGGGGGGTATTACTAGGTTGAGCGGGCGGATACCATCAGCGCCTTCATGTCGCTGACTGCCTTTTCCCAGCCATCAAACACCGCCTGACACACAATGGAATGACCAATGTTGAGTTCGGCAATACCGGATAATGCCGCTACAGGTTTGACATTGTGGTAGTGAAGCCCATGGCCCGCGTTAACCCGCATCCCCAGAGCGATACCCGCAGTCATGCCTTGGCGGATACGCCCGAGCTCTTCCTGCTGGATAGCGCTATCTGATGTTTGAGCATACCGACCCGTATGAAGTTCAATGACGCGCGCGCCAGCCTTGGCTGCGGTTTTAATCTGGTCTTCGTCGGGATCAATAAAAATGGAGACCCGGATGCCGGCATCGTGCAAACGAGAAACGGCTGCTGACACGGCTTCGAATTCTTTGATGACGTCCAGCCCGCCCTCGGTAGTCAGCTCTTCGCGACGTTCCGGGACAAGACACACATCGTGGGGCCGGACACGGCACGCTATATCCAGCATTTCTGTCGTGATGGCACATTCGAGATTCATGCGTGTACGCAACAACGGGCGCATGCGATCCAGATCGTCATCCTGAATATGACGGCGATCTTCCCGTAAATGCAGGGTGATCAGGTCGGCGCCGGCGTCTTCCGCGCGCAGAGCAGCCTCAATCGGATCCGGAAACACCGTCCTGCGTTGCTGTCGCAGAGTCGCGACGTGATCAATATTGACACCGAGCTCTATCATCGTGATACCCTCAAAACCATTGGCAGACAATCATTAATGCGCAATTAGGATACCAGACGGCCTGTCATGATGCGTCGCTGGAGTCCCTAACCCAGCCACCACCTAGCGCTTTGTACAGTTCTACCCTGTTAAGCAACGAGTCCATGCCTGTTTGCAGAAACTGCTGTTGTGTAGCATAAAGGTTAACTTCGGCTGTTTGCACCTGCAAGAAACTGTCTACGCCGGTTTCATACCGCAATCGGGCTAGTTCAACGGCATCCAGCCCGGATTCTTCAAGCTCGCGCAGCGAGTCGAGCTCATCGGAATAGGTTTCTTCGCCTGCCAGGGCGTCAGCCACTTCACGAAACGCCTGCTGGATCGTTTTCTCGTATTCAGACACGGCAATGTTTTTGCGTGCCTCCGCCGCATCCAGTGTACCGCTTTGTCCACCACCAAAAATCGGGGTCTGTATTTGTGGGGAATACTGCCAATAACGGTTTCCGGATCCGAATAAGCCACCTAGCTGAGGACTGGCAAAACCCAGAAGACCGGTAATTGAAATGTTCGGGAAAAATGCAGCGCGCGCTGCCCCAATATCGGCATTGCCGGCTTTCAGAGAATGTTCGGCGGCAATAATGTCGGGTCTGCGCACCAGCAGATCGGAGGGCAGGCCTTCCGGAATATGCTCAAGGAGCTGACCGCGACCGAACTCGGAGGCGTCAGGCAGATCGTCGGGCATTGACACCCCCACCAGCACTTCAAGCGCGTTTTGGGCGCGGGATTGCTGCCGCTTTATGGATGCCAGGTCGGCCTGAACCGTTTTTAGTTGGGACCGTGCCTGATTGATGTCCAGTGCCGATGCTACGCCATTATCGAACCGGGCTTGCACCAGGTCGAAGGTGTCTTGCCGGCTCTTGAGCGTCTTGTCCATCAGCCCTTTAAGCTGCTGGGATGTGCGATACCGAAAGTATGCCTCGGCCACCTGCGCAACAAGATTGATTTGCACCGTGCGCTGCGCCTGCTCTGTAGCCAGGAAGCGCTCAAATGCTGCCTCGCTCAAGTTTTTTAATCGGCCAAAAAAATCAATCTCGAACGACGTGAGACCAATACCGGCCGTATACACCCTGGAGACTGCATCGGAATCCGGCCCGGGCATGCGTAGCCTTGGCGGATTATGTGTGTGCTGTGCATTACCGCCAATACCAATAGTGGGAAGGCGGTCGCTTTGAGCAACACCGTATTGCGCGCGTGCTTCTTCAACGCGGTCTACAGCTATCCGCATGTCACGATTATTTTCCAGTGCCAGATCGATCAGGGCGACCAGACGCTGATCACGGAAAAACTCAGACCATCCAAGATCAGCGGCAGGCGTTGCGTCATCAACAGGCTGCTCTGAAGTGCCGGGGAACTGTTCTGGCACGGGTGACTCGGGGCGCTCGTAGGTAGGAGCAAGCGAGCAGCCCGCCAGGACAAGTGCAACCCCTAGGCAAGCGACTATGGGACGCAAAGTGAATACTGCGTTCATACAGACCCCTCATCAGCATCGTCATCGGACTGTTCTTCCGACGCCTGGGCATGATCGGTATTGGCATGCTCCACCTGCTTGGCATTGGCGCCAAACAGTTTGGGGCGCGTCTTGAAAATGGATAGCACCACCACAAAGAAGGCTGGCACAAACAGGACAGCCAACGGGGTAGCTGCAAGCATCCCGCCAAAGACACCCAGACCCACTGCATTTTGACTGGCAGCACCGGCGCCCGATGCCAATACCAGTGGCACAACGCCAAGCACAAAGGCAAATGACGTCATGAGAATTGGCCTGAACCGAAGCTTGGCCGCCTCAATGGTCGCGTCGACCAAACTGTCTCCGCGTGCGTAGGCGTCTTTGGCGAATTCGACAATCAGAATGGCGTTTTTAGCCGCCAGACCAATCACGGTCACCATGCCAACCTGGAAATACACGTCGTTAGACATGCCCATGGCCGAAGTTAGCCCAACCGCGCCAAGCATCCCCAAGGGCACCGCCAGCATGACCGATAAGGGAATCGCCCAGCTTTCGTATAGAGCCGCTAGAACCATGAACACGACAAGAACCGCCAGACCGAGCAGAATGGACGTTTGGTTGCCGGCCTGGATCTCTTGGTAGGACAAGCCCGTCCACTCATAGCCAAACCCGCCAGACAGCTCATCGACCAGCCGCTCCATTTCTTCCATGGCCTCGC
>DAHVSI010000257.1 GCA_027324645.1 Castellaniella sp.
GAGATGGTGCTGCCTGGTGACAACGTAGCGATGAAGGTGTCCTTGATTGCTCCGATTGCCATGGAAGAGGGCCTGCGCTTTGCCATCCGCGAGGGTGGTCGCACGGTCGGTGCCGGCGTCGTCGCTAAAATCATCAAGTAAACGCCCTGCTTGTGACAAGGCGGGGGCAAGTGCCCCCGCTGCTTTTGCTCTTTAGGAAGGTCCATGAAAAGCCAGAAAATCCGCATCCGTCTCAAGGCGTATGACTATAAACTGATCGACCAGTCTGCGGCCGAGATTGTTGACACTGCAAAGCGCACGGGCGCGGTTGTACGGGGCCCAGTTCCGTTGCCAACCCGTATTCGTCGCTTTGACTTGCTGCGTTCGCCGCACGTGGACAAAAAGTCGCGTGATCAATTCGAAATGCGCACCCATCAACGTCTGATGGATATTGTCGATCCGACCGACAAAACTGTTGACGCGTTGATGCGTCTTGATCTACCTGCAGGTGTAGACGTAGAAATCGCACTGCAGTAAGCTATATACCTATACGCGCCTGTGGCGCAAGGTTAAAAACGCCATGCTGGTTAGCATGGCGTTTTTGTTTCTATGCACCGCTACCAAATGGCCGTACCCATGTGTCAAGCACAATAATCAAAGGGGCAACGATGCGTGCGACCCAGTTTTCCATTATTCGCCGGCCGTGGGCGGCGCACCTTGTCATCCCAATTCTGCTGGCTTTGCTGCTGTTCGCGCCGGTTAGCTACGCGCAAAGCGACCCGGTCTGTACTGACGAGCCAGTCAAGATGGCTGATCAGAATTGGGAAAGCGCGTCATTTACCACACACGTTATTCGTCTTATCCTGGAGCATGGCTACGGGTGTGAAGTCGAAATTGTGCCTGGTGCCACCGCCGCAGTCGAATCTGCATTAGTGCAAGACGATCTGCAAATCATTGCCGAGCAATGGTCAGGCAGATCGCCCATCATTGAAGACGGTATTGATGAGGGAAAACTGCAGGTCGTGGGCGACACGCTTGAAGGGGGTGCGGAACAAGGCTGGTATGTGCCCGATTATGTGGTGCATGGCGACCCTGAACGCAACATCGACCCGGTTGCTCCGGACCTTAAAAGCTGGAAAGACCTGCCCGAATACAAGTCGCTGTTCACCGACCCCGAAGACCCTGACAAGGGCCGGTTTCTTAACTGTCCAACGGGATGGGTTTGTGAGCAAACCAACTCGCGTCTGCTGGAAATTCATGACCTGCTTGACGACTACACCAATTTTCGGGCCGGTACGGGTGCGGCGCTGGATTCGGCTATCAGTTCTGCCTACGAACAGGGCGATCCCATTCTTTTTTATTATTGGCAGCCTGCGGGCTTGATGGCCAAATACCGTTTTTCCAAGATAGAGCAGGATCCATTTGACGAAGCTTGCTGGGAGACCATTGTCAGCGGTGAAGGCGAGTTGTGTTCATCTGATTTTCTGCTTGCACGGCTGAGTGTGGCTGTCAGTACGCCGTTTGCCGATGACTATCCCGCGCTTGTTGAATTTTTCGAGCGATTGCAGTTTACCCCTGACGAACTTAACGGCGCTATCTTGCACATGAATGAGCAGCGCCTTTCCGGCGAGTCCGTGGCACTGCAGTTTTTAAAAGACAATCCGGACGCTTGGCAGGCTTGGCTGCCCAACGACGTCGCGGAGCAAGTGCGTGACGCACTGGGCATATCGGCCCCAACAGAGCACACAGAGTCCGACGGCGAAGATGACAACGGGCAACAGCTGGTGCCTGAGCTGGATGCGGACACGGGCGATGCAGAAGACGTCGCGACCAGTTCCGATACAGGCACGCTATTCCCGGATTGGTCAGCGGCCGAGCTGATCAACCAGCAGTTGGCCACCGTGGTGAAGCAGTACGGCACACAATTCCGTCAGGCCAGCAACGTGTTGCTTACATCGGTCTTGTTACCTACAGAACGGGCTTTATTGCAGGCTCCGGCGTGGCTGTTGCTGCTGATTACCGGCCTGCTGGCCTTGCATGCCACCCGCAGTGTGCTGGCCATGGTGCTGTATGTAGCCGGCCTGTATCTGATTGGTGCGGCCGGCTTGTGGGACAAACTGATCCAGACATTTGCCCTGGTGCTGGTGGCTACCCTGTTGTCCATTATTATTGGTGTGCCCATTGGCATCGTGGGGGCGCGGGTACGCTGGTTGCGGCGTATTCTTACACCCGTGCTCGACATCATGCAGACGCTGCCCAGTTTCGTCTACCTGATTCCGGTGCTCATGCTGTTTGGGCTGGGCAAGGTACCCGCCTTGTTTGCCACGATCGTGTACGCGGTGCCCCCGCTGATACGGTTGACCATATTGGGGTTACGACACGTTGATCCCAATGTGATGGAGGCTGCACAGTCATTTGGCGTGAACAGATGGCAAATGCTTTATCGGGTCAGTTTGCCGCTTGCACGTCCCAGCATTATGGCCGGCATTAACCAGGCAACAATGATGGCGCTTGCCATGGTTGTGGTGGCGTCCATGATTGGCGCCCGAGGCCTGGGCGAGGATGTGCTGGCAGGGATCCAGACGCTGGATGTGGGCCGAGGGCTGCAGGCAGGCATCGCTATCGTCATTCTGGCTATTGTGATTGACCGGATTACGCAAGCGTATGGCAAGTCAACGCGGTCCCGTCGACAGCACCAGCGCGCTGTGCGCCGTGGCGAGCAACCCATCCCTGCTGCGGACCAGTCGGATGAGGACTGGTCAGTCAACCCCGAGGATTTGGGCGATGTGGCAACCAAGGACGACCAGGATGACACCGCTATTGACGTCAAAAACGTCTACAAAGTCTTTGGCCCCCGCCCCGAGCGTGCGTTGGCCCTGCTGCGTGAAGGCCATGGAAAGCCCGAGGCCCAAAAGCAAACTGGCAATAACGTTGGGCTTGATAACGTCAGCCTGACCGTGCCGTCCCGGCAAATTACCTGCATCATGGGGTTGTCCGGTTCTGGCAAATCCACGCTTGTACGCCATCTGAACCGGCTGATTGATCCTACCGATGGTGAAATAATCCTGAATGGCCAAAACATTCTTCAGCTAAGCATGGCCGAGCTGCGCACATTACGCAGACACACCATTAGTATGGTGTTTCAAAACTTTGGCCTGCTGCCCCACCTGACGGTGATGGACAACGTAGCCTTTGGCTTGAGAGTCCGCGGAGAAAGCCGCAGTCAGGCCCGGTCCAAGGCGCAATTGTGGTTACAGCGTGTGGGCCTGGCGGAATACGCTGAAAACTATCCCGAAGAATTATCCGGCGGGATGCGGCAGCGCGTTGGGCTGGCCCGGGCCTTGGCCAATGACGCTCGAATCATTCTGATGGACGAGGCGTTTTCTGCGCTGGATCCACTGATCCGCTACGAGATGCAGGAGCAGCTGCTGGTGCTGCAAAGCAAGCTGCGCAAGACGATCGTGTTTATTACGCACGACATCGACGAAGCGTTGCGGCTGGGTCAGAATATTGTGATTCTTCGCGAAGGGCGCATCGAACAGCAAGGCAGCCCTGCAGCCATTATCGATGCGCCGGCCAATGACTATGTGAAGGGGTTCATTGTGCGCCGAAACCGTCCAGATTGACTGGTCGGCCGGCAACGTAGACAGCCTGCGTTGCCCGGTCGTCGCCCAGAATCATCTGGATAAACAGCGCCTCGGTCAGTGACTCGCAGTATTGCATGCGAAAATCAATCAAAGGGGTGGAGCGCAGGTCAAGAATATGCAGATCGGCCTCCATGCCCGTCTTGATTTGTCCGATCTTGTCTTCCAGGCGCAAGGCCTGAGCAGAGCCTGCCGTAGCTAGCCAGTAGGCTTTAGGCGCCGATAGTGGAAAACGGTGGGTTTGAGCCACACGATACGCTTCGGCCATGGTGCGCAACATGCTGAAGCTGGTGCCGCCCCCCACATCGGTGGCCAGACCCGTTCGCAAAGCCGGCCCCGCCGAAGGGGTGCAGGCTTGCTGCACATCAAAAAACCCACTGCCCAGGAACGTGTTGGAGGTGGGGCAGTGCGCCACGGCAGACCCAGACTCCTGCAACAAGGCGTATTCCCGATCGCTTAGATGGATGGCGTGGCCAAACAATGCCCCGGGGCCTGTCAGACCATAGTCTGCATAGACATCCACATAAGAGGCATGGTCGGGAAACAGGGCTTTCACCCACTCCAGCTCTTCAAGGTTTTCGGATGTGTGGGTCTGCATGAGTACGTCGGGGTGTTGTGCCCACAAAGTGGCCGCCGCCTCGAGTTGTGCAGGCGTGCTGGTCGGTGCAAAACGGGGCGTGATGGCATAGCCAAGTCGGCCTTGGCCGTGCCAACGTTCGATAAGGGCCAGACTATCGTCGTAGGCGCTTTGCGCGGTATCCAGCAAGGCGGGTGGCGCGTTGCGGTCCATCATGACCTTGCCGGCCACCATCCGTTGCCCTGTTTTCTGGGCGGCCTCGAACAGGCTGTCTACAGACTCGGGGTGAATGGTTCCGTAGACGGCTGCCGTAGTGGTGCCGGTGCGCAATGTTTCTTCAAGAAAGACGTCTGCCACCTTGCGCGCGTATGCTGCATCGGAAAACTGCTGCTCCGCAACGAACGTGTACGTGTTGAGCCAGTCAATCAGCCGTGCGCCGTATGACGCAATAACCTGGGTTTGCGGGTAATGAACATGGGTATCGATAAAGCCCGGCAGAATCAGCCCGTGTGGGTAGTGAGCGACCGCCACATCGGGATCCAGACGGGATTTGAGCGCGCCATAATCCCCAAACTCTGTGATGTGCCCGTCCTGCATCAGGATGAGCGCATCGGGTTCGTAATGCATGGCGGCATCGTCGCCCACTACGAAGGGGTTATCGGCAAAGGTCAGTGCAGGACCGCGTACGGCAGTGACAGGAGAAGCAGAATGGGGCATAGCACACCGTAAAAAAGGTAGGTCAGTCGGGCATCCCTATCGTAATGCAGAATGCACACAGGCAAATAACCCACACTGGCTGCTTTTTTAGGTTGCGCGACGTTGCCACACGCTCGATGGCATGCTAATATGCTTAGCTTAGCCAAAAAACCCATGGCATGTTAAATCAACGCCCCGGCCAATCGCAGTCGGGAATGGAGAAAACGATGTCGAATGCGACACCCGCACCAGCCGCCTGGCGGCTTGGGCTTGTGGGACGCAAAGTCGGCATGACCCGTATTTTCACGGACGACGGTCAATCCGTCCCCGTGACTGTACTGGACGTGTCGAACAATCGCGTCACGCAGGTCAAGTCACCCGAAACAGATGGTTATGCGGCCATCCAGGTGGCTTACGGTACACGCCGCGCTACGCGCGTGACCAAGCCCTTGACGGGCCACTACGCCAAAGCCGGCGCCGAAGCCGGTAGCATCCTTAAAGAATTCCGCCTTGATCCCGCCGTTGCGGCCGAATACGAGCCCGGTGCGGTACTTGGTGTCGACAGCCTTTTCGAGGCCGGCCAAAAGGTCGACGTCACCGGCACCACTGTCGGTAAAGGTTTTGCCGGCACGATCAAGCGCCATCACTTCAGCGGACAGGACCGCAGTCACGGTAACTCGTTATCACACCGTGTACCTGGTTCCATTGGTCATGCCCAGGACCCCGGCAAGGTGTTCAAAGGCAAAAAAATGGCCGGCCAGATGGGCAATGTCTCACGCACCGTACAAAATCTCGACATCGTACGTGTTGATGCAGAGCGTGGCCTGTTGCTGGTCAAAGGCGCCGTCCCCGGGCACAAAAATGGCAACATTGTTGTGCGCCGTTCTCTGAAACTATCTGACAAAGGGGCATGAACATGGAATTAAAGCTCCTGAATGATCAGGGTCAGGCTTCCGATACGGTTCAGGCACCCGCTACCGTTTTTGGCCGGGACTTCAACGAAGCCCTCGTCCACCAAGTGGTTGTAGCCTACCAGGCCAACAGCCGCAGCGGTACGCGCGCCCAGAAAGACCGTTCCCAGGTAGCCTACAGCGGCAAAAAGCCCTGGCGCCAAAAAGGCACTGGCCGTGCAAGGGCAGGTGCAGCCTCCTCACCGTTATGGCGTGGTGGTGGTCGCACATTCCCCAACTCCCCTGACGAAAACTTCACCCAGAAAGTCAACAAGAAAATGTACCGCGCCGGCATGCGCGCCATTTTGTCTCAGCTGGCTCGCGAAGATCGCGTCGCCGTGGTTGACGCTTTCTCTCTGGATGCGCCCAAAACCAAGCTCGCAGCACAAAAGCTCAAAAACATGGGGCTGGATTCTGTGCTGATCATTACCGACGAAGTAGACGAGAACGTGTATCTCGCAACACGTAATCTGGTCAACGTCGCTGTTGTCGAGCCGCGCTACGCCGATCCGCTTTCCTTAATCCACTACCGCAAGGTACTGGTTACGCGTGCGGCCATGGCACAACTCGAAGAGGTGCTGGGATGAATACAGAACGTCTGATGCAGGTAATACTGGCGCCGGTTGTCACCGAGAAAGCCACGAACATTGCCGAACAAAACCAGCAAATCGCACTGCGCGTCGCAACCGACGCCACCAAGCCCGAGATCAAGGCCGCCGTCGAGCTACTTTTCAAAGTTGAAGTCGATGCGGTTCAGGTGCTTAACCAGCCGGGCAAGGTCAAGCGATTTGGCCGTCAACTGGGTCGCCGCCGTCATGAGCGCAAGGCATACGTCAAGCTCAAAGATGGTCAGGAACTCGACTTTGCAGAGGTGAACTAAATGGCACTCGTTAAAGTCAAACCAACTTCGCCGGGCCGCCGTGGCATGATAAAGGTCGTGCGCCCTCAGTTACACAAGGGCGAGCCTTACGCCGGACTGCTTAAAAAGAAGTTCAGTCGTGCCGGTCGCAACCACAATGGTCACATCACGGTTCGGCATCGTGGTGGCGGTCACCGTCAACACTATCGTGTCATCGACTTCCGTCGTAATAAAGACAATATTCCGGCACGGGTCGAGCGCCTTGAGTACGATCCAAACCGTACCGCGCATATCGCACTGATCTGCTATATCGATGGCGAGCGCCGTTACATCATTGCACCCCGCGGTCTGCAGGTAGGCGCAACGGTACTGTCCGGACAAGACGCCCCCATACGCGCTGGCAACACCCTGCCCATTCGCAACATTCCTGTTGGGTCCACCATCCACTGCATCGAAATGCAGCCAGGCAAAGGGGCTCAGATGGCTCGTTCAGCCGGCGCATTCGCAGTGCTGCTGGCACGCGAAGGCAGCTACGCGCAGGTTCGTCTGCGCTCCGGTGAAGTCCGCCGCGTACACATTGACTGCCGTGCAACCATTGGTGCAGTCAGCAACTCTGAAAACAGCCTGCGCCAAATCGGCAAGGCGGGTGCTAACCGCTGGCGCGGTCAGCGTCCGGGCGTTCGTGGTGTTGCCATGAACCCGATCGATCACCCGCATGGGGGTGGTGAAGGCCGCACCGGTGAGGGCCGCGAGCCCGTCAGCCCCTGGGGCACACCGTCCAAGGGCTACCGCACCCGTCGAAACAAGCGCACGGACCACATGATCGTGTCGCGTCGCAAGCGCAAGTAAAGGGCTAACCATATGTCACGTTCTATCAAAAAAGGCCCATTTGTCGATGCCCACCTTCTTGACAAGGTGGACGCCGCGCTAGAGGGCAAAGACAAGCGGCCGATCCGTACATGGTCGCGCCGTTCAACCATCCTGCCCGAGTTCATCGGGCTGACGATTGCTGTGCACAATGGCCGCCAGCATGTTCCCGTTTACATCAACGAGAACATGGTCGGTCACAAGCTCGGCGAGTTCGCGCTCACCCGTACGTTCAAGGGCCACGTCGCGGACAAGAAGTCTCGGAGGTAAGCCATGGAAACACAAGCTATCATTCGTGGCGTTCCGATCTCGGCTCAAAAGGCACGTCTGGTTGCCGACATGATCCGCGGCAAGTCGGTAGAAGGCGCCATCAACATCCTGACCTTTACGCCCAAGAAGGCGGCAAAGATCATCAAGAAGGCGCTTGAGTCGGCCATTGCCAACGCCGAGCACAACGACGGTGCCGATATCGACGAACTCCGGGTAACAACGATCTACGTCGACAAGGGCCAGTCGCTCAAGCGCTTCCGTGCCCGTGCCAAAGGTCGTGGTACCCGTATCGAAAAGCAGACTTGCCACATTGTGGTCAAGGTCGGCGCCTAAGGAGCAATAATGGGACAGAAAATTCACCCGATCGGCTTCCGTCTGGCCGTCAACCGCAACTGGACCTCGCGCTGGTATGCCGATAAAAAGGCATTCCCCGACATGTTGCGTGAAGACATTCAGGTTCGTGAGTACCTCAAGAAAAAACTCAAGAATGCTTCAGTGGGCAAAGTCATCATCGAGCGCCCTGCCAAGAACGCACGCATCACCATCTACTCGGCCCGTCCGGGTGTGGTCATCGGGCGTCGCGGCGAAGACATCGAAAGCCTTAAAGGCGATCTGCAACGTTTGCTTGGTGTGCCTGTTCACATCAACATCGAAGAGATCCGCCGGCCCGAAACCGATGCACAACTGATTGCCGATTCCATTGCTCAGCAACTGGAAAAGCGCATCATGTTCCGCCGGGCAATGAAGCGTGCCATGCAAAATGCCATGCGTCTTGGCGCCCAGGGCGTCAAGATCCAAAGTGGTGGCCGTCTTAACGGTATCGAAATCGCTCGTAGCGAGTGGTACCGCGAAGGTCGTGTGCCCCTGCATACGCTGCGCGCCAACATTGACTATGGCACTGCCGAAGCGCACACCACCTACGGCATCATTGGTATCAAGGTCTGGGTCTATAAAGGCGATACGCTGCCCGGCGAGGTGCCAGCTGAAACCGCACCACGTGACGAAGAGCGTCGTAGCCGTCGCCCCCGTGGCGATCGTCCCGAAGGCCGTCGTGCCGGTCGCGGACGTGGTGGACGTAGGCCTGAAGCTGCTGCTGCGGCGGCACCCGAAGGAGAATAATCATGCTGCAACCCAAACGCAGAAAATATCGCAAAGAGTTCAAGGGCCGCAATACCGGCCTGGCTACCCGCGGCACCAATGTGTCGTTTGGCGAATTCGGCCTCAAGGCGACCGGTCGCGGTCGTCTCACTGCCCGTCAGATCGAAGCCGCACGTCGTGCCATCAACCGTCATATCAAGCGGGGCGGTCGCATCTGGATTCGCGTGTTCCCCGACAAGCCCATCTCCAAGAAGCCTCTTGAGGTCCGTATGGGTAGCGGCAAGGGCAACCCCGAGTTCTGGGTAGCTGAAATCCAGCCCGGCAAGGTGATCTACGAAATGGAAGGCGTAAGCGAAGAGCTCGCACGCGAAGCGTTTCGCCTGGCAGCGGCCAAGTTGCCGATGTCAACCACGTTTGTCACGCGTCAGCAAGGCTAACAGGAGAACCTCATGAAAACCAGTGAACTCCGCAGCAAGAGCGCAGCCGAGCTCAAGACCGAACTCGACAGCCTGCTGAGAGCACAGTTCAATCTGCGCATGCAACGTGCTACCCAGCAGCTTTCCAATACCAGTGAGCTTGGCAAGGTACGGCGCTCCATCGCACGCGTCCGTACCATCATGGCCGAGAATACAGGAAAGTAACATGACCGAAAATCAATCATCCGCCGATCAGCCCGTCAAGCGGCAACGTACCCTTGTCGGCAAGGTCGTCAGCAACAAAATGGACAAGACTGTCGTGGTGCAGGTAGACCGTCGCGTCAAGCATCCCGTGTTCGGCAAATTTATTATCCGTTCCGGAAAATACCACGCGCACGACGAAACCAACCAGTACAACCAGGGCGATACCGTTGAAATCGCCGAGGGCCGGCCCATCAGCCGGCGCAAGTCCTGGACGGTGACACGTCTGGTGGAAGCCGCCCGCGTCATCTGACGCCAGCCAGCTTCTG
>DAHVSI010000001.1 GCA_027324645.1 Castellaniella sp.
GGCATCCGCATCAGCATCAGCATCAGCATCGGCGTCAGCGTCACTATCGGCGTCAGCGTCTGTGTCGTCACCCTCCTCCGGGTCAGTGAGCGCAGGATCAGTGTCTTCTATGCCACCTGGCATTCCCGCAGTCCCTTCACCACCCCGAATTAGGTCTTCAGTAGTTGGGTAAATGGGGCGCGGGTATTCTAGTGCTAACGGATCGGTTGTTTCGATCACGGCAGCTAACCGTGTAAAACTACTACCCCCCGCACCGTCACTCCCGCCCTGCAGCATGGCAGCAGTTGGGTCCAGCACGTCAAACGGATCTTCACCCGCGTCCAGGGCAGCCAACACGGCTTCCGCTTCGGGGTCTGCCGGTGTGGCAGCATTGTCTACCTGGTCGACATCGCCTTGCACCATCTCGGCACTGACTGATACCTCCCGCCCCTCACCAATGGTCATGGTGGGCTGGCCCTGAGGCTGAAGTTCTACCGACGCGCCATCGGCCGTCACGATCTGGGCGTCATTGGGAATTTCCATGCCTTCTTGCAAGGGAATCAATGAGCCATCGGCATCGCGAATCCAGGCTTGTCCGGTTACTTCTTGTACAACAATGGTGTTGGCTGCCATGCAGGCCTCCGCTGGGGAAAAACAGTAAGGTGTGCCAGGCAGTCGATACCTGCCTCAGGCGACACTAATGTCAGAATGCAACAAATTTTATGAAGGGGTGATCCATTTGCCTATTGGCGCCGGCGACAGGTTGCACTAAAACTTTGTAACAGTGCCTCGCCGTTGTGGATCAAAACTACGACTGAGCAGGCGTTGCGGCCTTGATACCGTGCACTTTCAACGCCAGCATCAGGCGGTCGCTTACGCCCAGCTTGTCAAAAGCCGCTGACAGGTGCGCACGCACCGTACGCTCGGTAATACCCAGCGCTTCAGCAATGGCCTGGTTGCTGTGGCCAATGGCAGCGCGCTGGGCTACGGCCTTTTCCCGCTGGGTCAGCTTAAGCGCCCAGTCGTCTTCGGGCTTGGCGGGCAGGCGCCGGTCCAGATCGCGCAACAGGCGGGCCAACAATGTTGACCCCATCCACACACTGCCCGCACTAACGGTTTGCAATACGGTATGCAGGGCGCTGGTCGGGCTATAGGCATGCACATAACCGTAGCCGCCGGCTGCAAGTACCCGCTTGCCTTCGGTGTCATCCGGACGCATTGTGCCTACAACCACGCGCAACTTGGCAAAGTTTTCAGCCCAGACCGGATCGGTCCAGTCGGGCAACCCCGGCAGTTCAGCATCCATAAGCACCAGGCTACGATCCTGGTCGCGCCAGCGCTGTAGATCAGTTAACGACTGCCCCCTTGCCGGCAACCAGTGGTGATCGCCCAAGCCCCGCCAGTGATTCCACAAGGCTTGGTCATGGGTCAGCAGCAGCACAGCAGAAGCATTCATTCACGTAACTCCAGAACATCAGCGCTCTGTAAAGGCATTGGACTTGGCGCGCAGCACAGGTTTAAGCAAGAATTGCATGACTGTCCGCTTGCCGGTCAGTATATGGACTTCGGCCATCATGCCCGGGATGATGGGCAGGGAATCGTCGCGCACAAACGCGTTGTCGGTACGTACTTTTGCAACGTAATAGGAATTACCCTGCTCATCCACAATCGAGTCGGCACTGATCTGCTCGACTTCACCCTCCAGGCCACCGTAAACGGTAAAGTCATAAGCGGTCAGTTTGACTTCCGCCTCCTGGCCGGGTCGCAGAAAGCCAATATCGCGCGGATCAATACGCACCTCCAGCAGCAGGCTGTCGTCCATAGGCACAATTTCAATAATGTCTTCGCCCGGCTGTACCACGCCACCAATCGTATTGGCTTTCATAGACTTGATGGTGCCATTCACAGGCGAGCGCACGGACGCCAGATTGACCCGGTCAGCCAGGCCAACACTTTCTTCACTTAGCGTACTTAACCGTGAGCGCACATCGGACAATTCAATACGCGCCTGGTTGCGCATGGTCAGGCGTGCTTCGTCCAGCTTGCTTTCCGCCTCTTCAATGGCGGCCTTGATACGCTCAATCTGGGCTTCGGCCGCTTTGGCCTCACCGCAATACCGCGACACGTCGCGACGTAGCCGCAAGATATCCACTTCAGACACAGCACCACTTTTTAGCAGGGGTTGCGTCACGTTCAGCTCTTGTGAGGTCAGGCTGCAGCTGGACGATGCTTGCTCCAGGTTGGCTTCTGTTTCGGCCAGTTCCTGCTGTCTTTGTCGCAGTTGGTCACCCGCCTGTTTAATGGCAGCGTTAACCTCCTGATTGCGCATTTCCCACACACGTTGTTCCATATCAGCCAGCTCGGGCTTTTCGGCCAGCACTTCCTCAGGCGCCAGAAATGCCTCATCATTAGCCAGGGCTTCCAGACGGGCGGCCTTGGCTGTTAATGCCAGATACTCGGCGCGGTTCTCACCCAGCGAGGACGAATAGCGTGTGGGATCAATGCGTACCAGTACTTCGCCTGCACTGACCATCTGGCCTTCATCAACAAGCAGCTCTTCGACGATACCTCCATCCAGGCTTTGTATGACCTGAACGCGACGTGATGGCACAACCGTGCCGTCACCACGCACCACTTCGTCGATGGGGCTGACCGTAGCCCAGCCAATCAGGCAGGCTACCGTAATCAGGCTTAGCCATAACAAGACACGCGCACCACGCGCCTGCTGGTTAGCGACGGCTACGTGGCCATCGCGCAACCACGGTTCGGTACGGCTGGACACCTGCCTGAATGACAAACGCGGCGACAGGCTGCGAGCAAGCAAAAACCAGTAAGGCGTCATGGCCGCCCCCCGGCACGTCCAATACGGCCTTGGCGCAGCGCTTCCACCACTTGGTCCTTGGCACCGTCAGCCACAATGCGGCCGCCATCCAGCACAATCAGTCTGTCGACCAGCTCAAGCAATGAGGTCCGGTGCGTGACCAGCAGCACCGTCATATTCGCGTTCAATTCGCTTAACCGCCGTTTAAGAGCGGCCTCGCTTTGGTTGTCCATGTTGCTGCTGGGCTCATCCAG
>DAHVSI010000007.1 GCA_027324645.1 Castellaniella sp.
GCGGTACGGGCTTGGATGCCCAGGCACAGATACAGTTTCGTGACGTCGGAGTCAAGACACTGGCGCTTGGTATTGCAAAACTGCAGATTATTGCGGGCTAGCTGTCGGCGGCCTTACAGCGGCCATACGATCAGCAGCATCGGTATGGATAGGCTGATCACCAGTATTTCCAGCGGCAACCCCAACGGCCAATAATCACTAAATCTGAAACCGCCAGGGCCCAGAATCAACGTGTTGTTCTGATGACCGATAGGGGTCAGGAACGCACATGATGCACCAATTGCCACTGCCATCAGAAACGCGTCGGGATTGGCGTCCAGCTGATTGGCTGCGCCGACCGCGACTGGACTCATGATCGCGGCGGTGGCTGCATTGTTAATGACATCGGTCATCAACATCGTCGCGGCCATCATGACAACCAACGCAATCATGCCATTGCCTTGCGCGATCATGTCAAATAAAAAGGTTGCCACCAAGCGGGCCGCACCAGTATCTTCCATGGCTTTGGCAACTGGCAGCAGCGCCGCCAGGAGCACAATCACTGGCCAGTCCACCTCGCCATATACGTTGCGAAGCGGCATGACACGCGTGATCATGATAAGCAGGACCCCCACTGAAAAACTGACCGCAGCAGGCAGAACATTGAATGTGGTCAAGCCAATCGCCAGCAGCATAATTGCCGAGGCAATCAGCATTTTTTTTCTATCAGGCGCCCTGAGCTCACGAGCAGCCAGGGGTGCGCAACCCGCGGACGTCGCAAAGCTTGCGATCAGGTCCTTTGGGCCTTGTACAAGTAACACATCGCCTTGACGAAGCGCCGTGCTTCGAACGCGGCTGCGGATCCGGGAGCCCTGTCGTGAAATAGCCAGGAGGTTGACACCGTAACGGCTTCGGATGTTGGCGCCGCGTGCCGTGCGTCCCGTGAGGTTAGAGGCCGGCAGAATAACAAGCTCAAAGAGTTCGAGCTCGTTGGTTTCAGCGGTACGCTCAGGTTTTTTGTTGTCTTTGCGGGCCTCTTTTTTTTCCTGGTCCGTCATAGAAGACGTTATCTTGGTTTCTGTGTGGCCGGACTCAGTTTCTAAAGCAGTGTCATTTTCCTTTTTTGAGTCACTGGCCGGACGCTGTTCTTCCTCACTAAAAACCAGTCCAAGACTGTCCATGGCGCTTGCCAACGTCTTGGGATCCCCCTCAATGAGCAGGATATCCCTTTCACGTAATCGTGTAGCTGGATGAGCTGTAAACAACCGAATGTCGTTTCTAACCATGCTGATGATCTGGGCGTCAATCTCGTCCAGATGCCTTTGGGCTTCCCGCAACGACATGCCATCTGCGCGCGCATCGGAGCCTATACGGGCTTCTGTGAGGTAGGCAGCAGTGTTGAAGGTATCAACACCGGCCCGCTCGCGTGCGGGGACAATACGCCAGCCAACAAAGGTAATGAAAAGGACCCCGCCTGCAGCAACAGCCACGCCTACTGGACTGAAGTCAAACATTGAAAATCCGTGATGATCTCCTTGTGTTCTAAAGCCCGACACGATCAGGTTGGATGGGGTGCCGATAAGGGTGGTCATGCCCCCCAGCATGGTCCCCAGAGACAGAGGCATGAGCAGTTTCCCTGGTGGTAGGGACTGCCGCTGTGCCAGTTGCAAGGCAATGGGCATCAGCAATGCCAGCGCGCCAACATTGTTCATAAAACTGGAGAGCAAGGCCCCCAATGCAGTCAGGGCACCGATGGTCACTGTGGGGCCAGAGCGAGTAGGCAGTAACCGTTGTGCCAGCAGATCGACAACGCCTGTGCGCTGCAATGCGCCGCTCAGGATAAGAATACAGGCAACCGTAATGACCGCCGGATGTGAAAAACCTGAGAATGCCTGATCTGGGGGGACCAGCCCCAGGCCAACGCTGCTTAATAAGGCAATCAAAGCCACCACATCATGACGCCAGCGCCCGGATAAAAAAAGCAGCAGGGTGACGACAAGCACCAAAAGAATCAATAACTGGGGCAGTGCCATGGCTGTGTCCCTGGTTAGTCCATGCAGAGGATGAGGTTCGAGCGTATGACGGCTACAACGCTATTCAGATGTTAATGCCTCAAGCCGTTCCTGGTAATCCAACCAGGTCTCTTCCAGTTCTTGCTGTTGCTTGACGAGTTGACCATGTCTTGCCAGGGTATCAATACGTTCCTGGCGGTGCGCGTCCGAATAGAAATCGGGACTATTCATTTGCGTCTCCAGCGTAGTCAATTCGTCGTCACATTGTTGCATTGTCGTCTCGATTGTTTTTATCTTTTTTTCAAGGGGTCGTTTTTGCTGTGCCAGTTCTTGTCGCGCCTGCGCAGCTGCCTGGCGTTGTTCCCGGCGGGTGGAGACAGCTGTTTTTTCTGCAGAGGCTTCCCTACCGGACTGGCCTTGTGATCGCTTATGCGCCTGATGCTCTGCCAGCCATTGCTGATAGTCCTCTATACTGCCGTCAAAATCGATGATGCGGCCATCCGCCACAATCCAGAAGCTGTCCACCGTTGTGGATAATAAGTGCCTGTCATGAGAAACAAGTAGCATACTGCCTTCAAAATGCGTCAGCGCCGTTGCCAGGGCCTCACGGGTATCGACATCCAGATGGTTGCTGGGCTCGTCCAGCAACAGCAGATTAGGGCGCTGCCACACGATCAATGATAGTGCCAGGCGAGCCTTTTCTCCACCCGACATGGGTTTGACAGGATCCTTTACGCGCTCCCCACTAAATCCGAACGAGCCCAGATATTGGCGCAATGTTTGCTCTTTGGTGTCTGGAGCAAGTCGTGTCAAGTGGGTCAGGGGTGATTCGTCCAGATCCAGCATATCAAGCTGATGCTGAGAAAAGTAGCCTATTTGCAGACCCTTGGAGGGCAGGCGCGTGCCACCAAGCAAGGGTAAGTCGCCGGCCAGCGTTCGTATCAGGGAGCTTTTGCCCGCGCCGTTTGCACCCAGAATGCCAATGCGGTCGGTACGCCGTAGCATCAGGTCAACGTCTGCAAGCACGGTACGTTCAACACCGTCGGACTGGTGGTAGCCAATGCGGGCGCCTTCCAGGGTAAGCAAAGGGTCGGGTAATGAAACCGGCTCTGGCAGCCGGATGCTAACCGCCTGTTCGGTTGCCAGCGGAACTACTGTTTGCATGCGAGCCAGTGCCTTGACACGGCTTTGGGCTTGGCGGGCTTTTGTTGCCTTGGCCTTAAACCGGTCAATAAATTGTTGTAGCCTGGCGGTTTCGCGTTGCTGTCGTTGAAAGGCCAACTCGTGCTGGCGCACTTGCTCAGCACGTTGTGCTTGAAACGCCTGATAGTTACCGCGGTATCGCTGGATACGGCCCTGATCGAAATGCAGAATATGCTGGACTACTGCATCAAGAAAAGCCGTATCGTGCGAGATGATCAGAATGGTGCCAGGGTAGCTGGTCATCCATTTTTCCAGCCACAGTACAGCGTCCAGATCAAGGTGGTTGGTGGGCTCATCAAGCAGTAGCAGGTCGGAAGGGGCCATCAATGATCGGGCGAGCGCAATGCGCATTTGCCAGCCACCTGAAAATAGCCTGACGGGCTGCATCCATTTTGACGGGGCAAACCCCAAGCCGGATAACAATTGTTCGGCCCGCGCCGGCGCGCTCCATGCATCCGCTTCAACCAGAGCCGTCTCCAGCTCAGCGATACGGTTGCCATGCTCCGGGTTGATATTAGCACGTAGCGCTTGCAACTGTCTTAGATGGTGGTCCCCATCAATCACAAACTCACGGGCCGGTTTGTCATAGTCCGATAGAATTTGCTGCACGCTGGCAATACGCCAGTCAGGCGGCATCTCAAGCGTGCCGCCATCCAGGTCAAGTTCGCCGCGCAACACGGCAAACAGACTTGTTTTGCCGGCTCCATTGGCACCCACAATGCCAATTCGTTCGCCGGGGTGAACCACAAAGTCGGTTTGTTCGAGTAACGCCTTGCTGCCACG
>DAHVSI010000014.1 GCA_027324645.1 Castellaniella sp.
GAATTGACCTGGGTACAACCAACAGTTGTGTGGCTGTGCTCGACGGTGGCAAGCCCAGAATCATCGAAAACGCTGAAGGCACACGCACCACACCTTCCGTCGTCGCTTACATGAACGACGGTGAAATCCTGGTTGGTGCGCCTGCCAAGCGTCAGGCTGTCACCAACCCCAAAAGCACGTTAACGGCCGTCAAGCGCCTCATTGGCCGCAAGTTCGAAGAAAAGGCTGTCCAGCAGGATATTGAACTGATGTCTTACGACATCATCAAGGCTGATAACGGCGACGCCTGGGTACAGGCTCAGGACAAAAAGCTGGCGCCCCCACAGGTGTCGGCCGAAGTCTTGCGCAAAATGAAAAAGACCGCCGAAGACTATCTGGGCGAGGAAGTGACCGAAGCCGTCATTACCGTACCCGCATACTTTAACGATAGTCAGCGTCAGGCAACTAAAGACGCAGGCCGTATTGCCGGTCTTGAAGTCAAGCGCATCATTAACGAGCCTACCGCTGCCGCCCTGGCTTTCGGTATGGACAAGTCCGAAAAGGGCGATCGCAAAATCGCTGTCTATGACTTGGGTGGCGGTACGTTTGACGTATCCATCATCGAAATTGCCGATATGGAAGGCGACAAGCAGTTTGAAGTGCTTTCCACCAACGGTGACACCTTCCTGGGTGGTGAAGACTTTGATCAGGCTCTTATCGAATACATCATCGAAGAGTTCCGCAAGGAAAGCGGTTCGGATCTGGGCAGTGACGTGCTGGCGCTACAGCGTTTGCGCGAGGCCGCCGAAAAAGCCAAGATCGAACTGTCCTCCACGCAAAGCACCGAAATCAACCTGCCTTACATCACGGCTGATGCATCGGGTCCCAAGCACCTGAATCTCAAGCTCACACGTGCCAAATTCGAGGCACTGGTCGAAGACCTGATCGAGCGCACGCTGGTGCCTTGCCGCACGGCCATTACCGATGCCGGCATCAAGGCTTCTGAGATTGATGACGTCATCCTGGTTGGCGGTATGTCCCGCATGCCCAAGGTTCAGGAAAAAGTTAAAGAGTTCTTTGGTACGGATCCGCGCAAAGACGTCAACCCTGATGAAGCGGTAGCTGCAGGCGCAGCCATTCAGGGTTCGGTGTTGGCCGGTGACCGTCAGGACGTGTTGCTGCTCGACGTCACGCCACTGTCCCTGGGTATCGAGACCCTGGGTGGTGTCATGACCAAAATGATCGAGAAAAACACCACGATCCCTACACGTCATGCACAAACCTTCTCGACAGCTGACGACAACCAGCCGGCTGTCACCATCAAGGTGTTTCAGGGCGAGCGCGAAATTGCTGCCGGTAACAAGGCACTGGGCGAGTTCAACCTGGAAGGCATTCCACCCGCAGCTCGCGGTGTGCCCCAGATCGAAGTCACGTTCGACATCGACGCCAATGGTATCTTGCATGTGTCCGCCAAAGACAAGGGCACAGGCAAAGAAAACAAGATAACCATCAAGGCCAACTCCGGTTTGACGGACGAGGAAGTCGAACGCATGGTGCAGGATGCCGAAGCCAACGCAGCCGAAGACAAGCGGGTGGCCGAACTGGCTCAGACTCGCAACCAGGCCGATGCCCTGGTGCATTCGACTCGCAAGTCGCTTGAAGAGTACGGCGACAAGCTTGAAGAGGCAGATAAAGAAGCTGTTGAAGCTGCCATCAAAGAGCTTGAAGAAACGCTGCAGGATGGCGATAAAGAAGCCATTGACGCCAAGGTTGAAAACCTGACCACGGCAGCGCAAAAGCTTGGCGAGCAAATGTATGCCGACATGCAGGCGCAGGCAGCGGCCGAGCAGGGCGCTGACGAAGCAACGCAGCAGCCTGAAGACGAAAACGTTGTCGATGCCGACTTCAAGGAAGTCAAAGAAGACGACGAGAAGTAACGCTATCTGCTGATGCACGAAACCAGCCCGGTTTCCGATGGTAATCGGGGATCGGGCTGTCTTGTTGCGTCAGGCGCGCCAACCATCCAGTTACAACACATCCATTATGGCAAAACGCGATTTTTACGAGATTCTCGGGGTACAAAAAAATGCCTCCGACGACGAGCTTAGAAAAGCTTACCGTCGGCTGGCCATGAAGTACCATCCCGACCGCAACCCTGATAGTGCAGAGGCCGAAGAAAAATTCAAAGAGGCCAAAGAGGCCTACGAAGTTCTGTCCGATGCGAACAAGCGTGCAGCGTACGATCAGTATGGGCACGCCGGTGTAGATCCCAATGCTGGTCCCGGAGGCATGGGCGGTATGGGGGGTGCAGGTTTTGCCGATGCCTTCAACGATATTTTCGGGGACTTCTTTGGCGGTGGTGGAGGTCGTGGCGGCCCGCAGGTTTATCGTGGTGCCGATCTCAAATACACGCTCGATATCAGCCTGGAGCAGGCCGCTACAGGCTTTGACACCGAAATCCGCGTACCCAGCTGGGATCACTGTGAAAAATGTGATGGTTCAGGGGCCAAGCCGGGCACCAAACCGGTCACCTGCCATACCTGTCATGGCCAGGGTGTTGTCCGAATCCAGCAGGGCTTTTTCAGCGTTCAGCAAACCTGTCCCACCTGTCGTGGATCGGGTGAAGAAATTAAAGAACCCTGCCCTTCCTGTGACGGGGTCGGCCGTATCCGTCGCAGCAAAACGTTGCAGGTGTCCATTCCTGCCGGGATTGACGACGGCATGCGTATCCGGTCAGCAGGCAATGGCGAGCCGGGCGTCAATGGCGGCCCTCCAGGGGACCTGTATGTCGAGATTCGTCTCAAGCCTCATGGTATTTTTACCCGCGAGGGCGAGGACCTGCGCTGCGAGCTGACGGTGCCTTTCACGACAGCGGCGCTAGGCGGCGAAATCGAAGTGCCTACCCTGACTGGGCGTGCCTCCATTGACATCCCGGAGGGTACGCAAACGGGTAAAGTGTTCCGTTTGCGCGGCAAGGGGATCCGCGGGATACGTTCAAGTTATCCCGGTGATCTGTACTGCCATATTGGTGTGGAAACCCCTGTACGGCTGACTGACGAGCAAAAAGAGTTGTTGCGCCAGTTCGAGTCTTCCCTGGACCAGGGAGGTGACAAGCATTCACCCATGACCAAGTCCTGGAAGGATCGCGTCAAGAGCTTCTTTAGCTAGTCGTCGCTCTTGTCCGTGCTGTTGTCGTCAGGCTCGTCATCATCATCCTGATCGTTGGCGGCCTGACGTTTTTCTTCGTCGGCCGCAATAGCGGTGCTGAAACCATCCGGATCAAATGCCTTGTTTAGGGCCTGATTGACCGACTCGGCTGTCAGCGATTGCAAGGCGTCATCCACTTCCTGAGACCACTCAAAACTGCGGTCTGTCCGCAGGTAATGCATCCAGGTGCGGGCCAGCACGTCATCACGTGTCCGGGCCAGACGCCGATAGTTCAGCAGGGCGCGCACGCCTTCCTCTACCTCTTTTTCCGTAAACCCTTCTTCCAGCACTTTGTGGACTTCTTCGTCAATGGCTGCCTGGAGCCTGTCTGTGTTTTCCGGGGCAAAAATGGCATAAATATTCCAGCTGCCGGACGGCTCATAAGAGGACAGATCCAGGTTGCTGCGTACGTTGTACGACAAGCCTTCGCGCGTACGTACCCGGTTCCATAAGCGCGATGTCTCAGAACTGCCCAGCAGGTAATTGGCCAGGTATAGCGCTGCAAAGTCCGGATCAGTATCCTGGATTTTTACCGGCATGCTAGAGAGGTAAAAAGCATTGGCCTTGTCCGGTGTGTCTATGTGGAAGATATCGGGATCAGGGGCGTGATACGGGTGGGCGACGCGCTTGTATGAGGGGGCCTGTTTCCAGCCTTCAATGCCTTGCGTCAAAGCTTGACGGATGGCATCAGGATCAAATTCTCCCACGGCTGTGAACAGCATGTCCCCGGCGCCGTAAAATTGCTCATGATACGCCTGCAGGTCTTGTGTCGTGAGCGCTTGCAGCGACTCGATGGACTCGTCAAATGACGGGGTGTAGCGAATGTCGTCCGGCTCCCAGGGATTATTTTGTCTGGCCAGCTTGCGGGAAGCCAGTGACTGGGGTTCCGAGCGGGCGTCATTAATGGCGGTGCGTGTTCTGCGCTTGAACTCCTTGAGTTCATCCTCGGGGAAACTGGCTTCGCGCATAATGTGCGTGACCAGTTCCACTAGCTCTGGTAAATGTTCGCTAATGGTGGACATGGATACCGATACAGCGCCCGGGCCGCTGCTAAAGTTAACCGTGGCATGCAGCGCGTCAAGGCGATCACGTATTTCCTGGCGGCTGTACTTGGATGTACCCCGATCCAGCATGGCAGCTGTTGCCGTGCTTGCTGTGCGATAGCCGCGCAGACTGTTTTCGTCGCCCGATTGCATGCGCAGGCGCGCCTCAACCCGATCGCCACGCGTGGCTTTGGGTAATAGGGCAAGTTCGATCGGTCCATTATCCAGTGCCAGCACAGAGCGCTCGGTGCGGGCATTCAGATTGTCCGGTGTGGGATCGAAAGCCTCGGCTTCGCCGGACGTTTCACGGCCGGTGTAGTCTGCCAGGACACGATCCAGATCAGGCTGTTTGGTAGCCGGTGCCCGTGATGGCTCGTCGGTGGGCAAATACACCCCCGATGTCCGGTTGTCGGGTACCAACCAGGTGTTTACAGCTTGCTGTACATCGTCCAGCTCCATTTGTTCTGCTTGGTCCCGGAACCAGAAAAATAAGCGCCAATCGCCTTCTGCCGCTGCTTCAGACAAAGCGCTGGCCAGACGGGAAGGGTCCGCATAAATGCGTGACCACCCTGTAAGCCATTGGTTGCGTATACGGTCTAGTTCGGCCTGCTCGAATGGGTGGTCGGCAAGTTCATCAAGTGTGGACCTAAGCGCAGCCAGTGTTTCTTCTGCATCCATATCCGGTTCAAGCTGGGCGCCGAACAAGGCAAAGCCAGGCTGGTTCATGCTGGCTGCAAAGCCGAATACATCGGTGGCAAGCTCTGGCTTGACCAGATCGCGATACAAGCGGCCGGAAGGGGTTTCTCCAAGGATGTCGACGCCCAGGTCCAGGGCAATGTAATCAGGGTCGCCGGCTGAGGGAATGTGGTAGAAAGCTGCCGCCAGGGGGCTGCCGCCGCGGCGCCGCAGTTTGACATGCCGTTCGCCGTCCTGCACCGGCTCGACCGTGTATTCTGGGGGTAGCTTTCGCTCGGGCCGTTCAATATCGCCAAAAGCACTGATAATGGATTCCAGTGTCTGGTCAACGTCGAACCGTCCCGACACAATCAGAACGGCATTGTCGGGTTGATAGTACAGGTCATAAAACTGGTGCAGCTGCTCGATATCGACATTTTCTACATCCGAGCGGGCGCCGATAGTGCTGGTGCCATAGTTATGCCATTGGAAAGCCGCTGCCTGCATTTTTTGCATCAGGATCTGAAACGGGTTGTTCTCACCGCGCTCCATCTCGTTGCGCACCACCGTCATTTCCGAGTCCAGGTCTTCCTGGCTGATGGTGGCGTTAAGCATGGCATCGGCCTGCCAGTGGATATACCAGTCCAGTGTTTCGGGGTCGGCCGAAAAGCTGGCGTAGTAGTTGGTGCGGTCGGAGTTGGTTGAGCCGTTGGCTGCCAGGCCGCGGCGCGAGAATTCGCCCAGCGCATCGGGCAGGGAGGGCGTGCCACGAAACAGCATGTGCTCAAGCAGGTGCGCCATGCCCGTTTGTCCATAGTTTTCGTGCCTGGAGCCCACCAGATACGTCATGTTGACGGTCGTGTTGGGCTTGGAGGCGTCCGGCGACAATAAAATGCGCAAGCCATTGTCCAGGCGGTATTCACTGACCCCTTCAATTTGCACCAGTGGCTGGAGCAATGGGCTGGCCGACTGCGTATCGTCGTCTTGTGCCCAAGAGGCTGGAACAATGGCCATGGTTGTGGCGACTATCGCAGATAGGGTGCGCAGATGATTGAAAACAGTAAATGACATAAAGATAGACTTGGCAGGAAAAAACAGGCACAAGCTGAATTTGTACCATTTGGGGGTCAAATTGGACACCGCGTTGTAGTCTCTGACAGCATCATTACTTAAATGTTTCATGAACCTGTGCAGATGTTTCGGCCGGTTTCCCATGATACGGGCGGGCAACGGCTATCGACTACGATGGGGCAAACTTAGCGATGCGGCCTGTGGGGGAACAAGACATGCGACATCTATTCAGCCAGCACCGTCGGCAAGGCACCGTGCCGTGGCGGGTTTTACGTCTGGTCATGGTGGCTTTGGCCGGTGCCATACTCACTGCTTGTGCTGTCGAGCCTCACGATCATCATGCGTATCGGTATTATGGTAACCACCGTGTCATCGTGCACAAGCGTCCACCCATGTTGCATACGCACACGCATACCCGCCATGTCGTTCGTCATCGGGGCCGTTCCCCTGTCTCCCGGCCTGTGGTACGGCGCCATCGCCCTCACGTCGTGGCGTCCAGCAGTCGCCCGCATCGGTCCCACCACACCCACACGCGATCACGAAAAACCCATAATGCGTCAAGCCGCTCGCATCGGGCATCTCCCAGACGCGCGTCGCCCAACAGGAACAAGGCGTCACCAGGCCGGGCGTCACCCAGTAAGGGCAGAGCTTCACCAAGGCGCGCATCATCCGGCAAGAGCAGGGCATCATCGCCCAGGGGGCGCCGCGGAGCACGTCGGAGTGGCGCATCCAGGGGAGGTTCTCGCAAGGCGTCGGGTAAGCACGGCCATCGGCGCGGACGCGGTCGCCGCTAGAAAACGCGCGCGGTTCCAATGCTGTCCGCTGGGGCTATTTGGATAACAGTCGCATCGCCTGTTCCAGCCCATCAACCGTGACGCTAAACATGCGGTCCTGCATGATGTTGCGAATAATGGCGATGGACTGGCGGTACTCCCAGTAGGCTTTTGGTTCAGGGTTAAGCCACACGGCTTTGGGCCAGGCGTCCAGCAAGCGCTGCAGCCATACTGCCCCGGTTTCCCGGTTGTAATGCTCTACCGAGCCGCCAGGGTGCAAGATCTCGTAGGGGCTCATGGTAGCGTCGCCCACAATAATCAGCCGCCAATCGTCGTTGTAGCGACGCAGCAGCTCCCAAGTCTCGTGGCGTTCGTTATAACGGCGCCGGTTGTCCTGCCACATGGATTCGTAAGGGCAGTTATGGAAGTAATAAACTTCCAGATTGCGAAACTCGCTGCGGGCGGCAGAAAACAGTTCCTCGACCCGCGCAATATGGTCGTCCATGCTGCCGCCCACATCCAGAAGCATCAACACCTTGGCAGTGTTATGCCGTTCCGGGACCATACGCAAGTCCAGGTAGCCGGCGTTTTGCGCAGTGCTCCGGATTGT
This sequence comes from Castellaniella sp., assembly GCA_027324645.1. Taxonomy (GTDB): domain Bacteria; phylum Pseudomonadota; class Gammaproteobacteria; order Burkholderiales; family Burkholderiaceae_B; genus JAJYRX01. The sequence goes on from DAHVSI010000014.1 coordinate 7,359, forward strand.
GTCGTCCAGGTCCAGCTCAAGCTCAGCGCCTTCACGGGCAAACTGACGCAGACGTCTTAGGGCAACCTTGAAGTTGCGCGTACCCAATTCCTGCTGGTCGTCATAATCACGAAATTCACGTTTTTCCCAGACCTTGACTGCTGTGCGGTTGCCCGCAGACGGCCCGCCAATCCGTATCCCTTCAGGGTGATATCCACCATGCCCAAATGGTGATGTGCCGCCAGTGCCAATCCATTTGTTACCGCCGGCGTGCCGCTCTTGCTGCTCTTCAAGGCGTTGGCGAAACAGCTCCATCAGTTTGTCCCAGCCATGCTTTTCAAGTGCCGCCTTCTCTTCCGGGGTCAGGCTTTTTTCAAACTGCTTAACCAGCCAGTCCGCAGGAATCTCGTGATCTTCCGGCATACTGGCCTGCAATGCGCGGTAGTACTGCCCAAAGGCTTGGTCAAAGCGGTCAAACTGGGTTTCGTCCTTGATCAGGGTCATGCGTGCCAGATAATAAAAATCGTCCAGCGTGGGGGGCATGACCGAGGTGCGCAATGTGCCCAGCAAGGTCAGGTACTCCTGCACTGAGACAGGTAGCTTGTGGCGACGCAGATGGTAGAAGAAGTCGATCAGCATGGGTGACGAGGCGTTCAGTTTAGGCACGGCCCTGCAGGCCGGCAGGTCGGGTAAGCAGATCGGCCAGATGCGCCCTGACTTCAGGCCATTCGCCCGACGTCAGACTGTACATGACCGTGTCGCGTATGGTCCCGTCCGGACGTAGCGTGTGGCCGCGCAATACACCGTCCTTGTGGGCTCCCAGGCGTTCGATTGCGCGTTGTGATGCGTAATTGAAGTTGTCGGTGCGCCAGCCCACGACACGGGTGCCCAGTGTGTCAAAGGCGTGGGAAAGCAGCAGCAACTTGCAGGCCGTATTGATATGCGTACGCTGATAGCGTAGGGCATACCAGGTGTAGCCAATTTCTAGTCGGGCGACATTGGCAAGAATGTCGTGATAGCGGGTTGAGCCAATGACCGCGCCCGAGTTCTCGTCAATGACCGCAAACGGCAGCATGTGCCCTTCGGCCTGGCCGCTCAATGCTGTGTTGATATAGGCTTCGGCCTGGCCTGGTCCGGGAATCAGGGTAATGCGCAGCCGCCACAGATCCCCTTCAGTGCCGGCAGCTTCCAGGGCTGGGGCATGGTCCGGGCGCAGGGGGACAAGCCGGACACCGTAGCCAGCCAGTTCAATGGGCTCCACAGGGCGACTAAAACGATTTGGGCGTGTTGTCATGGGGCATTCCGGTTTGTGTTGGGCTATGGGCGTTATTAGCTGCGGCGGCCGGCACGGGCCATATCAGCCAGCCGTTGCAGCAGGGTCAGATCCTGTTCATTTTTCAGCAAAGCTCCGGCCATGGCGGGCAGGCCATCATCAATCTGTCTGATCTGCCCGGCTTCCATGCCTTCGGCCATCAGGAGTTGCAACCAGTCAAGAAATTCGGAGGTGGAGGGTTTCTTTTTCAGGCCGGGCGCATCACGCAGGGCAAAAAAAGTCTCGAGGGCAGCGGCCAGGACATCGCCCCGGATATTAGGATAATGCACCGCCACAATATCCCGCATGGTGGCCTCGTCGGGAAAGCTGATGTAATGGAAAAAACAGCGGCGCAAAAACGCGTCCGGCAGGTCTTTCTCGTTATTGGACGTGATGATGATGAGTGGTCGATGGCGGGCACGCACCGTTTCGCGCGTCTCATAAACATCAAACTCCATCCGGTCCAGTTCTTGCAGCAAGTCGTTGGGGAATTCAATGTCAGCCTTGTCAATTTCGTCAATCAGTACAACGGACGGCGAGTTAGACTCAAACGCGTGCCACAACTGGCCTTTGACGATGTAGTTGCGAATGTCCTTGACCCGTTCATCGCCGAGCTGGGAATCGCGCAGCCGCGAAACGGCATCGTATTCGTACAGGCCCTGGTGCGCTTTGGTGGTGGATTTGATGTGCCACGATAGCAGGGGGCGATCCAGCGCGGCAGCAACTTCCTCTGCCAGCATGGTCTTGCCTGTGCCGGGCTCGCCCTTGATCAGCAACGGACGTTGCAAGGTAAGAGCGGCGTTGACAGCCATTTTCAGATCGTCAGTGGCGATGTAGCGGTCGGTCCCAGCAAAGCGGTTGGCGGAATCAGCAGCAGTCATGATGGAGAAACATCCTGTGTAAACGGTCATCCAGCAAAGGTTACAGCTGGTACTGTGTGGTTTTTGCTAATTATCGTACAATCTTTTAGCGAGACAACGATGGCGCCATTGTTTTAATGCTCAACCATCAATTCCTTCCACAGCCATAAAAAAGAGCCACCATGAAGTTGCGACAACTCACAATACGCGGTCTGTCTGCGTTGGCAGCAACCCTTTATATCTTGGTTCCTGCTGCCGCCCAAGCTGAAGACGATCAACCCAAAGGCGACGCCGAAGCGGCACGCTCCAAAATTTCCATGTGTATCGGGTGCCATGGTATCAAGGGTTACAAGGCAAATTTCCCCAGCGTCTACCATGTTCCCATGATTGCCGGCCAAAATGCCGAATACCTGGTGCAAGCGCTTAAGGACTATGCCAGTGGCGCACGTACCTTCCCCACTATGGAAGCCATCGCCCAAAGTTTGTCTGACGAAGACATGGCCGATCTGGCAGCGTATTACTCCAGTCTCAAATAAGCAGGTGCCTCATGAATAAAATCCTGTCAGTCGTATCCGGTCTTGCCTTGTTTGTTGCGCTGTCTGGCACCAGTGCTGCCGCCGATCTTAAGGCCGGCAAAGCCGCTTTCGAAAAAAACGCTTGCGCTTCCTGTCATGGCGACGATGCCAAGTCATCCACAAGCCCCGAATACCCAATTCTTGCAGGCCAGCATGCTGATTACCTGCGTCACGCATTAAAAACATACCAGCGCGGCAAAGAGGGGGCACCAACCACCTCCAACGTACGCAACAATGCTGTTATGCAAGGTATGGCCGAGGCCCTGAGCGATCAGGAAATCGAAGATTTGGCTGCATGGCTGGCCAGCCTGCCCTCTCCCCTGGCGGTGCGCCGCTAAGAGCATTGGCGCCCATTGCCCCGGGTTAGTGGGGCACAGGTTGCTGCGCCAGTGCACCTTTTAGTGGTCGCGACTGGCGTGGCGCCGTATCAATTCAAGGTAGCGGTCACTGTCAAACGGCGTGCCAAGCCGCTGCGCCTCCCAGACTACTTCGCCCAGGGCTTCCATAATGATGTGGCTGGCTTCGTGCGTGTCGTGGGTACGTAGCAGGCCCTCATGCGCTGCCCGGATGCCTGGAGGGTGGTCAATCGACAGTTGTTCATTAATGGCCAAGTGCATGGACATGTGCAAAAACGGGTTGGTTTGCCCGGCTTCAACGGTATAGTCCGCATGCTGACTATCGGGGTCAGTCAGCACATCGTGATATTCCGGGTGCATCATCACAATATCGGCAGCCATGGTTTCAAGCGGCGTCAATACCGTGTTGGCCTGATGCTTACGCCAGGCTTCGATAAAAAATGTGCGAACATCTTCGCGTGATGGATTAAACATGATGCGACGCTCTGGTGAGCGGTTCGTGAGTGGGCGGTGCATGAAAGCCGGGTTTTAACCGGTTCAAATTACCCCCATTTTACGTTAAACTACTCTTATATAAGACCAAAAAGCGGCCCGGTTTTGTCAGGGGCCGACTTTCCTGTCCAGTTTCCTTTCAGACCTTGGTTGATCGCGACGGTAATGTCAGCCGTATGTCGGTAACCAGGGCCAACCGGAGTATTCATGAGCTACCAGCATATCAAGGTCCCCGCGGC
>DAHVSI010000015.1 GCA_027324645.1 Castellaniella sp.
TGATAATACGGTGTCACATTAGAGGTAACCGGGACAAGCTTGAGCCGACTGCCCAGTCTGCGCGCAACGGCCATAGTGCTTACGCTGTTTTCGGTTGCTGCACTACTGCCAACGACCAGAAGCTGATGGTTGGAAGGCAGCTGTTCGTAGGCTTGCATGGCCGTCTCAAGCCCTTTTCGCAGAGGATTGCGTGCAACCAGGATGCCTACGATATCCTGATCCCCATACCCCAGCTCGCGACGAAATGCCTGGATATGTTGGCTATCTGGGCTGGCGGGAACAGTGACGCCCGGAGGGACGACGGCGCTTGCTACATCGCGCTTATATGCCTGCGCCAGCTGGCTGGCAATCAGTGGCGACACAGCCACGACATGATGACCGGGACGTGCCGCTACACGACGTTGTTCCAGTTGCAGATAGACCTGCACACGCATACTGATATGTGAGGTCAGGCGCTTGAGTAACGAGCGTGGCCGGACGCGCCAGTTGTAGCGTACAGGCGTAACATGAACGACCTCAATATCACCAGACCACCCGTTGCTGTGCGAATGGACGATATCGTAGCGGCCTTTTGTAAGACGCCTCACCTGCATGGCGTGGCGCAGCACCCGAAACCAACTGGGCCAGTAGCTGCGTGTCTTGAGTTGCACATAGGGCAAATCAAGCCCGCAGTCTGGATCGTAGTCACGTGCGAACACAGTTACATTGTGATGCCGGGACAGTTCACGCATCAGCGCAACGCCGTAAGCCTCGGCGCCTCCCCAGCGGTTGCCGAACCGATCGACGACAAACGCAATGTTCAGTCGTCTCATGCCTGTTCAGACAATTTTTGTCGTCGCTTATTGTCTTCCAGTCGCGTCATGCAGCGCTGCAGAAAGCGAATCATGTGCGTGGAGCGGGAGACCGTGGAACGGGGCAGGCCGAACAGATCATCGTCACGGCGCACCAGCCCTCTTTCGGTCGTAGTGGCGTTGGTGTAGCCTGCTTCGCGCACCATGCGGCGAATCTGACTCGTTTCATCACCATACGGATAACAAAAGGCGGTGACTTCGTGATCAATCAGTGCTTCAAGCTGGTTGCGCGATTCCTGTATCTGCCAAACTGCCTGTTCGGGCGGAATATCGGGCAGATGCACATGGTCTAGTGTATGTGAGCCCACTTCTTGCCCGGCTGCATGCCAAGCACGCATTTCCTGTGCTGACATCAGGTCGGAATGCGGAATACCGATGTCATAGTCCCACACATTGCCCTTGCCGAGCTCATTGGCAACGAAATAATTGGTGGATGTAAAGTTGAGCGACTGCAGCACGGGCAAGGCATTTTCATACACATTACGATAACCGTCGTCAAAAGTGATACCGACGACCTTACCGGAGCGTTCTCCATGAATGTAAGGAAGGAGATCGCGCATGGACAGCCCCTGGTACCCCAGACGCTTAAGCCAGGTCATTTGCCTGCGGAAACTGGCAGGGTGAACGGTGAGCCCGCGGTACGGTGTACCACGTGGCGCAGGCTGACCAATTTGGTGGTACATAAGGATGGGAATCATGCGCAAATTATACCCACGTCAATGTTCAGATGGACGCTGCAATGCACGGTGATAGACCTCACGCGTACGATCAATAAACGGCTGTATGGCGAAGTCAGATGCTGCCATCGCACGTGCCGCTGCCCCATGCCGGGCAATCATGGCTCTGTCTGCCAGCATACGCTGTAAAACACCCCGAATAGCGTCCGGCGTCCGCGCGGGAACAATCCATCCATTGGTGCCATGTTCCACGTTTTCCGGCAGCCCCCCCACATCCGAAACCAGAGCAGGCAGCCCCAACGCCATCACCTCACGGCAGGCGTATGACAAGGCCTCTCTGTAGGACAGCACAAAGCCTACGTCACAGGCACCCAGGATGGGACGCACATCATCTACGAGACCGGGGAACACGACGTAGTCCTGCATGTTCAGGCCATGCACACGCTGCAATTTGTCTGGACCTGGCTTGGCCCCCGCCACGACAACACGAAACTGCTGCCGCTCATGCGCGGGCAGCGCTGCCAGCCCCGCTAATAGATCGAGCCAGCCTTTGTCATAATCAGTGCCTCCAGCGCTGCCAAGAATAATGAGGTCGTCGAGCGAACTGCCAAACAATTGCTGCCGCCAGTGCCGCTTATCAGCAGGCTGTACCGGAGCAAAGTACGCCGTATCGATACCATGGCGTATGGTGGTGATGGGCTTAGCCCTATAGGCAGACTGCTGCAGCATACCTTTTACATAATCGCTGACGGCAATGACATGGTCTGTGCCCAAACGGGCTCGCAGCCGATTGCCCAAGCTGCTGACCTGATGGTCATTATGTTTTGTCCAAACCAGTGCTGGCCGTTTCGCCATGCCCAGACAGGCGAACATGACATGGCGATGATCGGCAGAACCATTGATGTGAATCAGATCGTAGCGAGCAGCTTTGATGTGCTGACGCAAACGGCCCACTTCTGGGGCCATTTTTTGTATACGCGACGTATACCACTGCTCTACCACCTTCACATGAGGAATAGACTGAGCATAGCGGTAAAGCCGACCTGTTGGCGGTGTGGCAATGGTGACGTCGTACACGGGTGACAATGCGCGCGCCAGACTGAGTATGTAGGTAACGTGGCCACCGCCGTCATTGCTGTGAAAATTGGTGAAAAGGATTTTCACGGATTGCCCCGTCTCTGCAGAAAAAACAGTTTGCTGTATCTGAAAAAGCTTCCCGCGGCGCCCACCGCAGCAAGAATGAAGCCCTCGGGCCCATCCAGAAACCCACGACGCACAATGTAGATCCGCACAAAAGTCCAGACGGAGTGAACGATAATGCCTGCAATACCAGTCTTGCGCCCCTTGTCATACATCATGGCTGCCCCGTCGGTGGAGTAACGGTTGACCTTGGCAATGAGCGTCTCAAGATTGTTGTAGGGGTAATGCAGAAAATGCTGACTTAATGTGCCAACCTGCTCGGGGGGCATGACGCTTTCATGAACGATGGCATCGGTAAACCGGGTCGTTCCCCGCTTGAACAGACGCAAGACGTAATCGGGCCACCACCCGCTATGGCGAATCCATCGACCACAAAAGTTGGATAGCCGGGCAATACGATACCCCTGATGCGCGTCCTGCTCCATTGCGTCAAGAATGGCTTCTCTAAGTTCGGGGGTAACACGTTCGTCGGCATCAATGGACAGCACCCACTGCCCATTTGCCAACGCTAAGGCACGATTTTTTTGTGGCCCAAAACCGGGCCAATCTGCTGTTTGTTCAACGTATGCCCCTTTATCGCGGGCGATTTCGCGGGTTGCATCCGTACTGCCTGAGTCCACCACAATCCATTCATCGGCAAACGCGACACTGTCCAAGCACTCTGCAATATGGTCCGCTTCATTTTTCGTAATGATGATGACCGACAGCCTAACAGCGCGAGGCTCTTGCCGATCAACATCTGGTGACGTTTGGGGTGGATGTGCCATCACGATGCCCTGAGTGAACGTTTCCAGGCCTTCCAGCGATTAAACACAGGCCCAATGACCGGATGGGCGGCAACTCGAATACGGCGCCCTACCGACGCTCCGCTTGTATTGCGCACGGCAAACCGATAAATATGAGTCGGGTCGGTGCCCACCCGGTTTTGACCAAACGCCTGAGTTGTGTACAGATAGCGAAAGCCTGCCGCCTGAGCCAGACGAATATAGTCTGCATCAAAATACCCTTGTGGCCAGCAAAAATGATCCGAAACGCTACCCAGCTGGTGGGTCAGGACCTCACGCGATTGCTGTAACTCTTCTTGCATATGCTGGTTTTTATGTGCGGCCTGCGCCCCCTTGTCCCACCTTGTATGCGTGTGCGTATGACTATGAAATTCGAACACGCCATGTTGTTGCATATGTTCAATTTCGCTCCAGCGCAGCATGACCTGGTCGGCCTGTTCGCCACGAATTTTTTGCTCGCATTCACGATGTGCGAACATATTCGGCAGGCCGGACTGGCCCAGATGGGAGCGCCGTGCCCCATCTCCAATCCAGCCGGTCACGACGAACAACACTGCATTAAAGCCATATTGCTTCAGTAACGGATAGGCGTAGACCCAATTGTCCAGATAGCCATCATCAAAGGTGATCAACACCGACTTGGCCGGCACCGGCTGCCCTTCAAGGTGTGAGGCGAATTGGTTGGTAGTCAGGCTGGTATACCCATGACGGCGCAGCCAACGCAATTGGTCTTCAAAGTTTTCCGGTGAACAGGTAATCATGCCTGCCGCCGGGCTGACATGGTGATACATCATGACTGGTACGGTCGTTGCCCTATTCATGCTCGGCGCTCCTTGAGCCAACGATAGTAATGATGTTCGGTGTTCGCAACCAAAGCCTCAGTCGTAAAACGGCCAGAACAATGATAGAAGTCTCGTCCCGCATCCCCCATCCGGCGGCGCAGGGAGGGATCGTTGATCAGTTGCTCCAGGGCACTGGTTAGTGCCGCGACATCATCAAGCGGAACAAGAAAGCCGGTCTTGCCGGATTGCATGGTTTCGGAAACGCCACCCACATTGGTGGCAACCACAGGAACCCCGGCTGCCGCAGCCTCGATGAACACCTTGCCCAATGCTTCTTCGCGTGTGGCGAGTGCAAAAATGTCAAAATCAGCCAGTAAGTCGTGCACATCGTTGCGGCGCCCCAACAAGTGGATCTGCTCACCAAGCTGGAATTCTGTGATCAACGCCTGAAGCTGCTCAAACACCGGCGAGCCACTGCCAATAATAACCAGGTGCAACGATGACCGTGCCCGCAGCAACGGCAACATGGCGTCAATCAATTCAGCATGGCCTTTAGCGCGCCGCAACACAGCGACACAGCCCACAATCAAATCATTTTCAGATAAACCCAACTCATGACGCAGCACACCTTTGCGCCGAGCCTCAGGCACATCAACCGGACTATAAACTGCAGCGACGTGGCTACCTGGCACATGTCGTTCCAGTAGCTGTTGCCTGACTGCTTCACTAGTCGTCGTGACACGATGCGGTATGCCTGTATAAGAGACAAGCGAATTGGGACGTCTGGCCAAATGACGCGTACGAACCACTAATGGCACCCTCGCTATGCGCCCCGCCAGTCCGACCAACATGGTGTCGCGACGGCTGTGGGTATTGAGCACATCAAAACGACCCTGACGCAAGACACGACGCACATGCCAAATCCCGCGCCAATAGTTGACCGGCCCGTCCATGGGCAGAGTATGGACGGTGAAGCCCTCTTGAACAAGGTACTCAGTCAGCTGGGCGTCTGGCTGGGTAATGGCTTCCATATGATGGCCGCGCTCGCGCATCGCGAGCATTTCGTTATAAATATGACGCTCTTGCCCGCCAAAGCTGGTTGCAGCTTCGGAATGAACGATACGCAACGGTTTCATAGACAGGCATCCACCATCAACGCTGGTCACGATGAGTAACTGATATCCAGATCATCGGAGGTGACCCACTCTTGCAGTTGCTCCAGCATCGTATCAGCCATGCGTACCCGCCATTCGTCACCCAACCTGATAGCACATTGATATTGCTCTCGTTTCAGACGTATTTCGACAGGCACACCGAGTATCCCGTTTTCAGGTTCAGCGCGGTACGGATTGAGCAACTGGCGCAAACGGGCCGCATCCGCATTATGCGCGACCGTTATCCTCAGGCAGCGCGCGCGTTCTTCACGTGCCTGTTGAAGGTCATAAATCGTTTCGGCTGAGATTCTTAACCCGCCGGAATGGTCATCATGGCTCACACGACCACGCATAATGACGAGTTGGTCTTCCGCCAATCGACCACGGTGTTGCTCGTAGAGCTCATTAAACACGGCAACCTCAAGCTGAGCGGAGCCGTCTCCCAGCACTGCATATAGCATGCGCCCACGTCGTGTTCTGATTACGCGTACCGAATCTAGCACACCCGCAAACCATTGCAGATCGCGTGATGGCGTCAGCCGTGCCAGGGGTGTTGGTGCAAACCGACGCACTTCGTCACGCCAGAAGTCAAACAGATGTGCGCTGAAGAAGAAACCCATTGCAGCCTTTTCCTGAATAAGCTGCGTTTTCAGGTCCCACGGTGGAACTGACGCTAACTGACCAGCAACAATGGCGTCCGAACTATCCGCGAAGAGTGACACCTGATTAGCGCTTCTTGCTGCCTGTTCAGCTGCATCAATGGCAGGAGATATGGTTGCAAGCAAGGCTGCACGATTACTTTCCAGCGTGTCGAACGCCCCGGCACGTATCAGGGCTTCAATGGTGCGTCGGTTGACGGCATGACGATCGATTCTCTGGCAAAAGTCGAACAGGCCCGTAAAGGGACCGTCAGCCTCGCGTGCTGCAATGATGGCCTCGATAGCCCCCTGGCCTGTTCCTTTAATGGCGCCCAGGCCATAGCGAATCGTCATGGGCGGACGCCCTTGTTCGGTATGGGCGTCGTGCACGGGTTCGAACCGATAGGATGACTCGTTGATATCGGGAGGCAACACCGTCACGCCGTTTTCGTGGCAATCACGCCAGAAGATCTGCACCTTGTCCGTATCGTCCAAGTCTGAGGACAGGGTGGCCGCCATGAATTCAGCCGGATGATGTGCTTTCAGCCAGGCGGTATGGTAGGCAATGAGCGCATAAGCTGCCGAGTGACTTTTGTTAAATCCATAACCGGCAAACTTTTCCATGAGGTCAAAAAGTTTGACGGCCAGTTCCGGTTCGTAGCCTTTGTCAACGGCCCCTTTTTCAAAGAGCTCGCGGTGTCGAGCCATTTCCTCGGGCTTCTTTTTACCCATGGCCCGTCGCAGAAGATCGGCGCCACCCAAAGAATAGCCGCCAATAATCTGCGAGATCAGCATCACCTGCTCTTGATAGACAATCACACCGTAGGTACTGCTCAGTACCGACTCAAGATCAGGATGAAAATAATCGACTGATGCCCTGCCATGCTTGCGATTAACAAAATCCACGACCATGCCCGACTCCAGCGGCCCAGGCCGATACAGGGCCAGCATGGCAATAACGTCTTCAAAATTATTGGGCTGCAAACTTTTCAGCAGTTCTTTCATGCCCCGGGATTCAAGCTGAAACACCGCAGTGGTATTGGCCTGCGACAACAGCGCGTACACCGCCGGATCGTCCAAGCCCAGATCCATCATGTCGAGGTCGCGCCGGTCTTCATTGAACTGACGCACATAACGGACTGCCCAGTCCAGAATCGTCAGGTTACGCAAGCCCAAGAAGTCGAATTTAACAAGGCCGGCTTCTTCGACATCATCCTTGTCAAACTGCGAGACGGCACTGCTTCCCATACCGGACTGCCGGTACAGGGGGCAGAAATTGGTGAGCTTGCCGGGTGCGATCAGGACCCCACCAGCATGCATGCCTACATTTCGGGTCAGTCCCTCGAGCGGCCGTGCAAGATCAATTAAGGCCCGAACTTCCTCGTCCTGTTCATAGCGCTCAAGGAAGGTGGGTTCTTGGTCAAGGGTGCGCTCCAGTGACCAGGGGTCCGCGGGGTTGAAC
>DAHVSI010000055.1 GCA_027324645.1 Castellaniella sp.
CACTGTGTCAACAAGTGCGTACACTATTGTGGGCAATTTACTATTCTGCTAGCCTGTATAAGTCGGACATCTCAGTCCGCCATAGCGACAAGAACACAGGAGACCCGCATGGTTTTTGATCACCGCACCTATACCGTCCGGCCCAATCGGTTATTTGACTTTTTGGCGCTGTACGAGGAATTTGGCCTGCCATTGCAGCGGGAGTATCTGGGCGAGCCTTTTGGTTATTTTTATACCCATATTGGCCCTCTGGGCCGCCTGGTTCACCTGTGGCAATTTGCTGACTTGAATGACCGTGATGAACGGCGCGGTGCCATGGAAGCCGACCCAAGATGGCAGGCATTCAGGCAAAAAGTAATTGAGACAGATTATTTACTGGATATGGAAAACCAAATACTCAAAGCCGCACCTTTTTTCCATCCAAAACAGTGATTGAATGGGCCATTCTGGTCCAATACAGCTCTTTCAGGAGACTGCGCCATGACCCAAGATGCTCAAACCACTTTTACCGAAGGATTAGTGTTACAGCCTGACGATGGCCCCTCATTTTGGCAGCCTGAACCCGCTAACGGGCACGTTGTCGTCAAGCTCACACCCGAAGTCTGGGACGGCCCATTTTCAATGGGACTGCAAATGGTCGCGCCTAATTCTTATATCCGCCAGCATAGCCACGACCCGCACCGTGAAGTAGTGTTTGTGTGGGGCGGACAAGGCACGGTTGTGGTTGACGGTGTCGAACATCCGATGGTCCCGGGGACCGTCATTGCGCTCCCGCCCCATGTGGAACATCTTTTCCGCAACGACTCGGACACTGATGACCTGAAACTGGTGTGGATATTGTGTCCTGGCGGACTGGAAGATTTTTTTGAAGGTATCGGCAAGCCAAGAAAGCCAGGTGAGCCATGCCCAGCCAATTTTCCGCGCCCAGACAATGTACTTGAAATTGAGGCTAATACCGTTATCAAGAACCGCGATGCAGACAAGCAATGAACAAGGCTCTGGCGCTTTCGGACGGCGGGCACCTGGCGTACAAGGTTGAGGGCAGTGGTCCTCCGCTGTTGCTGGTATCTGGCCTGGGGGGACTCGGTGCATTCTGGGCGACATTCGCCCAAGCATGCTCTTTCCATTACACCGTTATCACGTACGATCACCGAGGCACGGGGAACAGCAGTCGATGTGATCGTCCATACAGTATTGCTGGCATGGCCGAGGATGCGCGCGAGCTATGTGATCACCTTGGGCTAACTGACGTACTCTATGTTGGTCACTCGACTGGGGGCGCAATTGGCCAACACCTAGCAACACATCAGTTATTAACATTACGTGCACTGGTCTTGTCCGCGACCTTTGCTGCCCCTTGTCGATATTTTTGGCGCCTGTTCAATAGCAGGCTACAGCTACTGCAGCATATGGGCTTGGATGCCTATCGCGAACACGCTTCCCTGATTCTGTACCCACCCTACTGGCTGGCACAACAGGATGCCCCGACCATGGCACCCGCGCCAGCTCCCCATCCACTGGATGCAAAAATTACAGAGCGCCGCATACAAGCCATACTTGAGCATAACTGCCGCCAGGTTCTTAACCGGATAACTTGCCCAACGCTGGTCATTTCGGCCAATGACGACATCGTGACACCTGAATATCACAGCGCCGAACTGGCACAAGCAATACCAAATGCCGAGCGTGTTCAATTTGATTATGGCGGGCACTATCTACCGCACACACGTTTTCCAGACTATTACCAACACGTTTTTGATTTTTTACAAACCACCTCATGACATCGACAATAAAACAAATAAGCGTTATTGGCCTTGGCACTATCGGAATGCGATGGGCCACCGTTTTCACACATTTTGGCTTCGACGTCTGCGCACAAGACCCCGATGCCCAGGCATGGAACCACTACCAGCATGAGCGAGGCAAACTGGCCAAGGAATTACAGCAACTGCACCCAATACACACCCAGCCAGGCACAATCCGTTTCACTACAGACATTGACGTTGCTGTCGCCAATGCGGATTTCATACAAGAGAACGCGCCTGAAAATCTTGGATTAAAACGCCAGCTGATGCAGCAAATTGGTCATGCAGCACCTGCTCATGCCCTGATTGCCTCATCGTCTTCAGCATTTGCTGTCAGTGACTTTCAGGCAGAATGCCCGCAGGCAGAACGCATAGTATTGGGTCATCCTTTTAATCCCGCCCATCTTATGCCGCTTGTCGAAGTGGTTGGCGGCCAGCACACCAGACAAGAAACGGTCGATGCTGCAGTCCAGTTCTACGAGCGTATCGGAAAAAAACCCGTGGTATTGCAACGCGAACTGCCTGGCCACCTGGCTTTAAGACTGATGGGTGCTATGTGGCGCGAAGCTATTGCTCTGGTACTGGAAGGCAGCGTTTCGGTCAAAGATATTGACCGTGCCTTCCAATATGGCCCTGGGCCCAAGTGGACGCTGCAGGGGTCATTTATATCTAATGCTCTTGGTGCAGAAAGTATGGAGGACTTTTTACAGAAATATAGCCAGACGTACCACGATATTTGGCAGGATCTGCGTGCTACGCCTGACTTGCATGATATCAACACACGCACTGCTATTATTGATGGCACCCAAGCAGCAGCACAACCACAAACACGACAGGAGATCCAGGAAGCGCGCGACGCAGGACTTATTGAGCTGCTTGGCATTCAGCAAAAATACAACACATAAATACCAAAAATTTCAAATATATATTATGACAAACCCAACCTCATATAAGACAGCGCTGGTCACTGGCGCTTCACGCGGCATAGGCGCCGCTATTTGTCGTCATCTTGGCCAGCTCGGCATACAGGTCCATGCCGTGGCACGCAGTGCTGACAGCCTAAAGGCCATTTGTGCGGAGACCGGCGCCACACCGCATGTGGCGGACATTACCGATACCGCGGCGATGGAAAAGCTAATGGGGGAACTCGATATTGATGTGCTGGTTAACAACGCCGGTGCCATCGTGGGCCTGGGACCCATAGAAACCCTGTCCGCCAGCGACATCGATCAGATGCTTGACATTAACCTGCGCGCACCTTTGCAGTTATGTCGCATTGCCCTTGCTGGTATGGTCAAGCGTCAGCGTGGCCACATTATCAACATTGGGTCCACTGCAGGGAACTATATTTTTCCCGGCACCTCTGCGTATGCAGCGGCCAAGGCCGGCATTACCGCAGCCAACCGTGTCCTGCGCTACGACCTTGCAGGGTCCAATGTACGCGTGACTGAAATCTCGCCAGGGCGGGTTGAAACCGGGATTTACCGACAGGCCTTGAACAATGACGACAGCAAAGTGGACGCCCTGTACAAGGATATGCGCAGTGTGCATCCTGACGATATTGCCCGGTCCGTTGTCACTGCCCTGACTATGCGTGATGGCGTGGACATCAGTTTCATGGAAGTGGTACCGACAGACCAAGCGCCCGGCGGCCATCGCTACCCCTCACAAACACAACAAACCAGCTGACACGTCGGAGTTTCTCAAGCAACCGGATAGCATCATGGCAGTAAGCACTCAGAGTAAAACGCTAACCTCGACCGCACCACGCCGACGAACCCGCACTGCTGACAGTGCTGATCGCGCCTACGAGGCTATCCATAAAATGATTGTTGATTTCAAGCTGATGCCGCAACAACGCATCAATGAAGTCCAGCTTGCCCGCGAACTGAATCTGAGCCGAACACCGGTGCGTGAAGCCCTTAACCGCCTTACCAGCGAAGGCTTTTTGATTGCCAAGCCCAATCAGGGGTTCTTTTTCCGGGCGCTGGAAATTGACGACTTGCTTGATCTGTTTGAACTACGCACCATTCTTGAAACCGGCGGACTGGTGCTTGCCTGCCAACGTGCCGACGATGCCGACATAGAACGTATTGAACAGTTCTGGGCGGACGCTCAGGAGCGGTACCGCCGACACGACCCTGATGAAATACTAGGCCTGGATGAACACTTTCACATCCAGCTTATGCAGCTTACGGGCAACGATGAGCTTGTACGCAACCTGGAGGCTATCAATGCACGGATCCGGTTTGTACGTCGCACTCAAATTAGCTTGGGCAAAAATCATCCCAAGCTTATCGATGAGCACACAGAGCTCCTTAATGCTGTACGTGCACGCGACAGCGACCGCTGTGTGACACTGCTGCGTGACCATATCTCCATGACTTTTGAGGACGCCAAAACTGCACTGAAAGAAGCCTTGTTTCATGCATACATGGGGGAAAATACATGACACACCGTATTGGCCTGATTGGCTTTGGCACCATCGCTACCGACGTGGTCAGCAGCCTGCGTCCACAACTTGATGTACAGCTGGCAGCGCTTTGCCGGCGCCCCGAGTCCTGTACGGATACAACCGTCCGGGCATTTACCCAGTTTGATGAGCTGGTTGCATGGAAGCCTGACCTACTCGTTGAGGTGGCCAGCCAGAGCGCCGTGCACGACTACGCGCTTCAAAGCCTGAAGCACGGCATTCCGTTTCTAGTGACATCCGTCGGCGCGCTTGCTGACGCCGCCTTCTTGCAGCAACTGGAAGAAGCTGCGACAGCGCAGCAAACCAGTGTGCTGGTTCCTTCTGGCGCTGTGGGCTCGCTGGATTATTTGCAGGCGGTGCGCCACGCGCCGCAGGTGGACGTTGTGTATGAATCGCGCAAACCCGTTGCTGCCTGGAAAGATGAATTACAAAATTTGGGCCATGACCCGGACACGCTGGCCGGCGAAGTCGAACTGTACAGTGGCGATGCACAAACAGCGGCACAACGCTATCCAAAAAACCTGAATGTGGCGGCCACCCTGGCGGTGGCCGGTGTGGGGATGGAAGCCACGCAAGTACGGGTGGTTGCCGACCCGGCCGTACAGCACAACCAGCACACCATCCGGGTGATCAGCCCCTTTGGCGCACTACAAACCCGCTTGGTTAACCAGCCGTCTCCAAGCAACCCCAAAACGTCATGGATTGTGGCACAAAGCGTGGTGGCCACCATCGTGCGGCACTTCAGCCCTATAAAAATTGGCTGATTAAGCGGTTTTAGCCTTGCGTCGATCTGTCCAAGCCAGCAAGGCCACCAATGCCAGCGTGACAATAATCAATACCGTCATCACGGCGTACAAGGTACCGTCCAGCCCAACCTGTTGGTATTTAGACCAGATATAGGTTTGCACCGTATTGTGACGGCCCTGCACCAGCGAGGTGCGTATCGTTTCGTTAAACGACAGGATTAACGAAAAAATGCTGGCGCCAATTAGCCCTTGATAAATTTGCGGTAACTCCACCTCAAAAAAGGCTCGTAACGGGCTGGCGCCCAGCATATGCGCTGCCTCAGTGTAGACGCGATCAAAGCTGGCCATGACGGTAAGCAACAGCAAGGTGGCAAAGGGCAAGGCCCACAATATATGAACCACCGCCATCGTCAGCATGCTGGGCGAAACACCCAGGACTCTAAAAAACAGAGCCGTGGCCACACCCATGCTGACACCAGGAATAAACAACGGTACAAAAACCAAGGCCAGCAGTATGCGTGGAATACGCCACGCCCGTATGGCCTGCGCAATGGCCAGAGCAAACAAGGGGGTGATTAGTGCCGTGATGACGCCCAACACCAGCGTATTTTTGATGCCTTCCATCAATACTGAGGATTGAGTGATCTCGGCATAGTGTTTGAACCAGCCAGACGGATCGGCCGGAGACAGCGAATTGATGACCGGTGGCACCAGCGGCAAATACAAAAATGCCAGCATGACCAGCAAAAATAGCCACATGCGTCGGTTAGAACGTTGATCAGGTAATGCGCTGCTCATAGCTACCTAATAATCTTCCCTAAAAACAGCCGTAGATCAAACAGGCGGAACCACAGCAGCAACAGGCCAAGCATCAACCCAATAGCAATGGTGGACATGGCCGCTGCCAAAGGATAGTCAATGACATTCATGGCACTGACTATCGTATTGCCCAGTAATTGATACCCGGTGCCACCTAGTACGGTAGAAACGGCCACTTCGCCAAACGCCCCCACAAAACCAAAAATGGCTGCGGCAAATACACCCGGCAATGACAAGGGCAGGATCACACGGTAAAAAGTGGCTTTGGGACCTTCCCCTAGCATCCAACTGGCGTATTCCAGTTGTTTGTCCATGTCGTTGATAGACAGCCAGATCGGAAAAATCATAAATGGCATGTACGCAGCGATTAGACCTAGGTAGACGGCAAAATTGGAATACAGCAACCAGTCCAGCGGCGCGTCAATCAGGCCGGTGCCCATTAGCCACTGGTTGATCCAACCCTTGCGTGCTAGCACTTCGGACCAGGAAAAAGTCCGAATAATGTAGTTGACCAGAAACGGGACGGAAAACAGGAACAGCGTGCCACGGACGCGGTCCACCCGCACGCGGCGGGCAATGAAATAGGCGATGGGATAGGCCATGAGCAGCATCAGGACGGTGGACGATACCGCCACCCACAGACTGCGCAAAAATACCTCGGCCCGTACCCCATTAAAAAACTTGAGGTACGACTGCAGGGTCAGGTCAGGCTGCATGGTCAAGCCCGTCTTGCTCCAGAAGCTGACCATAACCATAAGCAGCAACGGACCCAAAAGAAAAACGGCCACCAGCATAACCGGCACCAACAGTGCCAGCCTCCGGCCCCAGCGGCCGCCGTCTTGCATCGCCATACTCATCCCTGCAGTTAACTTGCCTTAAAGCGCTGCCATTCGTCTTCGTAGGCATCCACATGCGTTGGCCAGCGTGTTTGCCACGATCCACCGGCCTCGAATTTTTGCTGAACGTTATCAGTGATTTCGGTGACCTGCTCGATTTCTTCGTCACTGAAGTCGTCCGGATGCGACTTGGCATAGTCAGGAGCGTTGGGGTTGGTCATGTAGCCCTGTTTAAGCGTTACCGTTGCGCCATACCACCCATCCAGCATGAAATCCAGCACTTCGTAAACTGCATCCAGCTCTTCATCGCTTCGATTTGGATTGTTGACGATGTAAGCAGCCATAGCCCACAACAGATAACCTTCTTTGGGCGCGGCGTATACGGCGTCAATCCCTTTGTCACGGGCAGCGTAGACCATGGGCTCCCAGCAATCCATCACATAGACTTCTTCATTAACCAGCAGCGATACTGCCTGCTCAAAGCTGGACCAGATAACCCGGAACTGTCCTTCTTTTTTACGTTCAATCAGAAAGTCCATGACGACTTTCAACTCTTCTGGTGTCATGTCAGCCGGGTCTTCGATCTCGGCCATGCCTTTGGACTTCATGTACAGAGCCGTTTTTTGCCCGGCTGTCGTGTAGTTGTCTTCAAGCGCCACGTAGCCCTTGAACTTAGGATCAAACAAGGCGCCGTAGGAATCCAGTTCGCCGGTGTGTTCTGGCAGGTAGGCAAAGGACTCCCCCTGCAACACGGTGGGAACGCCGTAAATCTGGCCATCGTGGCTGATAAAGTCGTGTCCGGGCGTACCCGATGCCAAGTATTCGGTGATGAATTGGTTGCTGCCCCAGTTTTTAAGACGGCTGGTATCGATGGGATCAATCAGTTCTGCCTCTACCAGCGCTTCTTGCATGCCACCCACGATATTGACCAAGTCATAAGTGCCCTGGCCACCGCCCGCCAATAGTTGGTTAAGCACGGCGGAAGGCGCATTGCCAATGGCAATCAGCTTGACGTCTGTACCCGTGGCCTCGACCAGCTTGCTCCAATCACCTGGATCGCCCACGCCAATATCGGCCAGCGTTACCACAGCGCCATCTTTAGCAAACGCAGGTTTGGCAAAACGGCCGCCGGCCAGCGCCAACAAACCTGCCGTACCTGCTGCCTGCATCATGCGCCGACGTACCGGCGAATATGAAGGAACTAAAAGTCTGGACTTCATGTCAACTCCCAAAAATAAAAGCGTGGCCGAATCGTGTGCTTAGTCTTGTTCCAGTAACACGATGTCGGACGCGTTAACCCCGACCTGAGTGGTTTCACCAACCTGCATGGGCAGCGGCTTTAGCGTTGCAACAGACAGGCTTTGATGATCCTCAAGCGACAGTTCGCACGTGGTGTAAATACCGCGGTAACTGATTGATTGCACCTGGGCATTTAACTGCACATCGCTATTGGCGGCCTCGGTCCCCAGCACAAGCGCTTCGCTGCGAATCGCGGCATGCGAATCGCCGGATAACGTCGAAGCACGGGCGGGTACCGTCCAGGAGCCGCCACCAAAGCTGACCGCCGCCTGCTGGTTGTCCGTTTGCTTGGCCTGCACTGCCAGTACATTGGACCCCCTGAAAAATCGGGCAACAAACGGCGTTCTGGGCTCTCGGAATATGGTTCCCGGCACATCGCACTGCACACACAGTCCGCCATTGAGCACCGCAATACGGTCGCTCATGGTCAGCGCCTCTTCCTGGTCGTGCGTAACGTAAATAAAGGTCGTACCAGTACTTTGCTGAATATCGCGCAGTTCCTGCTGCATCTCGCGGCGGATTTTTTCGTCCAGGGCGGACAACGGTTCGTCCAGCAACAGAATATCGGGCTTGGGTGCCAGTGCGCGGGCAATGGCGATGCGCTGCTGCTCGCCACCACTTAATTGCGTCACACGACGGGACTCAAAGCCCTGCATACCCACCAGGTCCAGCAATTGGTTGACCCGGTCTTTGATGGCTTGTTTGCTCAGCCCTGAACGCCGCAAGCCATAGGCAATATTTTCCTGCACATCCAGGTGCGGAAAGTTAGCGTAATGCTGAAACACCATGCCAATTTGCCGGTGCCAGGGAGGCACCCGTGTGATGTCTTTGCCCCGCACCCTGATATGGCCTGAGTCGGGGGTTTCAAGCCCGGCAATCATGCGCAACACTGTGGACTTGCCTGATCCGCTAGGGCCAAGCAGGGTAAAGAACTCGCCCGCAGCAATATCAAGAGTTAGATCGTGTGCACTGACCCGCGAGCCAAACCGCTTATGGATATTCTGTAGTGCCAATATGGTGGTGGTCATGACAGAGAATCCAGAGTGGTTTGTATTGCCAGTCCCGCTGCAGTCACTATCGTATCCAGACTCATGGACGCCGTATCGCTGCGCTGGTGGTATTCCAACGTGGCATCTTGTGCCAGCCTTTGCAGCATGTCGGCAGCCTGCATGGGTAAATAAGGTACATGGATAAAGCCGCAACGCGTTTGTGGCAAATGCTGCGCGCAGTGATCAAGCAATGAAAACATCAGGGCGTTGCACAAATAGGTGCCTGCTGTACCCGAAAGTCGTGCCGGGATACCGGCTTCAAGCAACTGGTCTTGAATGGCATGTAACGGCAGAGTCGCCAGATGCGCGTCTGGCCTATTGGGTACGACTGGCGTGTTTTGCACCAGATTGCCCGCGTTGTCTGCAATTTCAAAGTCGGCAGTATTAATGCCAACACGCTCTAGCCGGATTACCGGCTCGCCTGGCCATAGACCAAAAGCGATTACAACGCTGGGCTGGTGCTTGTGCAGGAGTGTGGCCACGCGCTGAGCCAGACCTTCAAACTGCACGGGCATTACAGCCCCTTTAACAACCGTGCTGCCAACTGTTTGCTTATCCAACGCTTCGACGATTGCCTCCGAGGGATTCTTGGAGCGACCACCATAGCCTTCAAAGCCGAGCACTAAAACCATGTCATAGCACCTATATCAATACTGATCTTTATTTTAGTTGTTATACCTCATTCATACGCAGCGTAGTATATAGTTAATTGTTCTGACATGTCACAGGTCAGGACTACACAATACGCTCACTAGTCTTGCTGCAGGCCAGCCGACGCCACCAGCTGGTCAATATACGTCGAACGGGCCTCAAGCCAGCCTAGCATGGCACGCTTATAGCCCTGCATATCCCGCTCACGAGGCGTTTCTTTTATGGCGTCCTGCTGGGCATGCCAACGATCATAGTCTGCCTGGTAGGCGCCTGAGTCTTCCAGCATCTGGGCATAAGCCGACATGTCCTCAACCAGGGTCTGATAGTGGTTTTCTTTGAACATCTGCCATTCTGCAGCAAATGCTTCAGTAAAGGCCCGGCTTTGCATTAAGCGCATAAAAAACTGGGTGCCGTCTTTGTCGCCACCCAATAAGGGCGAGTCCACGTTATGCATAAAATGCTCGCGCTCGTCCCGGCCTCCAAAGGCCCAGTCAAAGTCCCACACCGGCCCAAACGCGTACGGCCGGCCAGGCTGCCGATACAGGTAAACACTGCGCGGGAACTGGATTTCGCCGTTGCGCGTAAGCTGCTGCACAATCATGTACTGCGCCAGGCTGGTCATGTCCAGCAAGTCCGGGCAGCCGTTTTGTGCATAATTGTCCCCGGCGATACACGCTTCAAGTTCCTCAAAGTCGGTACGAATTTTGTCCAGCTGATGTTGCGCCGCATTGCGGTTAGGCTGCTTGGCCAGCTGAGGGTAGCGCACCAGCACAGGCAGCTGATAATGCTTAGAGTTGAAAAAATAGTGCATCTTGCTGGAAGGGTCTGGGTCCACGTCCCGGCCTTTACTGTCTGTCAGCTCAAGCAGTATGCCCGTGTCGCCAATATCAATGCGGTTGGCGGCCACCTCTTTATGCTCGGTAAACAAATAAACGCCCTGATAGGCGTTATTTAAAACCAAGTGCACGGCAACCGTATGATGTGTGTAAGGCATCTCCAACAAGCGCGCAATCTTGAAGCTCAGCACATCGGTCATCAGGGTATGGTCAATAAAGTTGGACAATAAAATCCATTTCTTACCCGATGCCATACCCAGCAGCGGGCGCGCTCCCCCGCCTTTGGTACGCAAATTTAATTTATACGGTTTTTTAGGTGTTTCCCAGCTGGTATTGCCTCGTCCGCGAATTTTTATTTTGAGGTCGTCAACAGAATCAAAATACCCGTGGCCTTCAATGGATAGCCGTGCCTTCACATAGTCTGAACGTGAGGTAACAGCCTGCTGGTCGTTGGTGTTGATATGCAGCGTCGGCACGGGCGAGCCGGCCGGCGTAGCCTGCTCTGGGGCGGGCATGGTGATAACCGCCACCCCAAATGCCCCGGCCATGGCCAGCCCAACCAATCCAAGTAACCCTGGGAACAAACGAGCAAAAGAAGTCTTCATGACGCATGTGGCCACCCTTACAGGGGCAGCTGCACTTCGTTTTTGATTTCTCGCAAACCGACTATGGTGCGAGTTTGCCGCACGCCTGGCAGATTGAACAAGAAACGATGCAAGAAGGTGTCGTAGGCTTCAGGGCTGGACACCACGATTTTCAGCAGAAAGTCGGCATCGCCCGTGACCGCGTGACACTCTAGTATTTCCGGCGCATCGCGCACCGCCTGGATAAAATTATCCACGATTTCGCCAGAATGGCGATCCAGACTGATCTGGGCAAACATGCAGCCCTGCAAGCCAACCTTGGTCCGGTCAACCCGGGCGTAGTAGCCCTGTATCACGCCATCGGCCTCAAGGGCCCGAATGCGACGCCAGATTGGCGCGGCCGACAAACCCACGTGTTCGGTGAGCTGCTGCGCCGAGGCGCGACCATCTTGTTGCAGCCGTTTGAGTATGCGGCGGTTAATTGTGTCCATGACTCCCCCTTAACGAAATATTTAATTCGTTAAGGGGGATTTTAGACAATACGCAGCGCTTTATTCTTTTTTGTTGGATTTTTTGAGTGACTGAGTGATGCGGTCCAGGATCATGGCCAGGATGACCACGGCAATACCGGCTTCGAAGCCATCGCCCGGACGCAGGCGCTGAATGGCACGCCAGACTTCACTACCCAGGCCTTCGGCACCAATCATGGCTGCAATAACCACCATGGACAACGCCAGCATAATGGTTTGGTTGATACCCGCCATGATGGTGGGTAGCGACAGGGGCAGCTGTACCTTGACCAGCTTTTGCGCACGGGTGGACCCGTAGGCATCCGCCGCTTCAATCAGGTCTTCCGGCACCTGACGTATACCCAGGATAGTCAGCCGGATGGCGGGTGGCATCGAGAAGATGACCGTGGCAAAAATGGCCGAGACCGAACCAATACCGAAGAAAGGAATGGCCGGAATCAGGTACACAAACGCCGGCATGGTCTGCATGAAGTCGAGCACTGGCATGACAACACGGTACAGACGCGACGACAATGCTGCCAATATGCCAATGGGCAAGGCAATCACCACCGCGACCAGCGTGGCAATCACCACCAGGGTCAGGGTTTTGATCATGGGATCCCACAGACCCATGTTGTCCGTCAGGAGCAGGCCCAGCACTGAGCCCAGCGCCAGCCGCCAGCCGGATAGCCGCCAGCACAGCGCAGCCACAATGATCATGATGCCCCAGTCGGGCACGCCCAGAAGGATATCGTTAAGCGCGTCAATACCGCCTTGGGTCAGCCGTGAAATACTGCGGGTCACAATGGAGTATTCGGTTGTCAGCCATTTAAGGCCGGCCTCAATCCATTGGCCCAGGGGAATTCTTGGAATGATTGCATCCATGTTATGAGTCTCCTGCCTTGGCCAGTTCGTCCAGTACGGCGCCTTTGACAACAACGCCCAGCAAACGGCCGCTTTCGTCCGCTACGGCAATGGGCACACTGCGCTCCGAGAACATACCGAACAGCGAAGAAAGGGGTTCATCGGGGCCCACTGTGGGCACGTCGGGGTCGATCAGTTCGCGAGCGCTGTCCTTTTTGGCCTTGACGGCTTCATCGGCATCAGCTGCTTCGACCAGTCCCAGCAGACGACGATCGCGCGATGTGACGTAGATGGAATCAATGCCTGCCTCGCTCATTTTGTGCAGCATAGTGCGAGGCCCATCGCTTTCGCGGGCCGTCATGCGCACGGGACGCATGGCGTTGCTGGCGGTGAGCACACGGGATTTGTCGACACCTTCGATAAACCGGGCCACATAATCGTCAGCCGGCTTGGTCAGGATTTGTTCTGGCGTACCCTGCTGCACGATTTCACCGTCTTTAAGCAAGATGATGCGATCGCCAATATTGAGGGCTTCGTCCAGATCGTGGGTAATAAAAATCGTGGTTTTTTGCGTGTGATACTGCAGCTCTTGCAGTTCTTCCTGCATGTCCTTGCGGATGAGCGGGTCGAGCGCCGAAAAGGCTTCGTCCATAAGCAACACACTGGCATCGTTGGCCAAGGCACGTGCCAAGCCCACACGCTGCTGCATACCGCCAGACAGCTGATGGGGGTAGGCGTCTTCCCAGCCTTTCAGACCCACTTGCTCAAGGGCCGTACGTGCTGTTTCAGAACGTTCGCTACGGCTGGTCCCGCGTACCTCGAGGCCGAATTCGGCATTTTGCTGCACGGTACGGTGCGGAAACAGAGCAAAGTTCTGAAAAACCATGGAGTAGTAGCGTCGACGAGCATCAAGCAGTTCTTTGTCGCTAAGCTTGGTGATGTCCTGGCCGTCGATGATGATCTCGCCTTCAGTGGGTTCGATCAGGCGGTTAAGGCAGCGGATAAGGGTGGATTTACCCGAACCCGACAGACCCATAATGACCAGCAGCTCGCCCTCGTAGACATCAAAATTGATGTTGGACAAGCCCAGGGTTTGCCCGGTCTTTTCAAAAATCTCGGGGCGCTTCATGCCCGAGTTTCGCATTTCCAGTGCGCGCTTGGGCTGAGCCCCGAACACTTTACTGAGGTTGCGAACCTTTATCTTTATGGATTGTTGGCTGTCGTCAGTCATAGGAATAGATGGCTAAGTCGCAAAATTCCCGCCAGTTCGACGGGCCGGTAACCGGAATGTATCGTCAAACTGGCGGGATTGCGTGTCAGGAATGGTCAAGCCCAAGGCCTGCGTAAATAATTATTTACCCAGCCACTTGTCGACTTTATCAGCGTTTTCTTCGACCCACTTCTTAGCGTTGTCGTAGGGTTCGTCGTCGCCCTGTTCGTTCATGAGCATGACTTCACCCATGTCGTCAGACGTCCATTCGAAGTTTTTGAGGATGTCGTAGGCTTCGGGCATGTCGTCCTTCAGGCCTTTACGTGCGATGGTGTGAATTTGCTCGGCACCACCATAAACATCTTTGGGGTCATCCAGGTATTTAAGGTCCCAGCGAGCGAACATCCAGTGCGGGGTCCAGCCAATCACGATAATGTCCTCATCGTTGTCGATAGGGTTACCCAGCGCCGCCGTCATGGTGGCGTCGGTACCGTCACGCAGTTTGACGTCCAGGTCGTACTCGTCAACGACTTCGCCGCTTAGGCGCTGCAGGCCGGCACCGGGGTCAATACCAATGATCTCGCCGTTGACCGCGTCAGCATTGTCGTTGATGTCTTCGATGGAGTCGAAGTCTGTGTACTCAGGAACAACCAGGCCCAGCTTGGTCCCGTCCAGGTTGACGCCCAGGTCGTCAATGTCGTCCTGGAGTTCTTTGTAGTAGTCTTCGTGCGTGGTGGGCAACCAGCCGGCCAGCAGGGCATCGGCATCGCCGCTGGCAACGGATTGCCACATGGCGGCAGCGGCCAGTGACGTGGTTTTGACGTCGTAGCCGGCGTCTTCAAGAACCACACGGACAACGTTAGTTGAAGCAACCGTGGAAGACCATTCTACGTAGGCGAGGTGAACCGTGCCCTTGCTCTCGGCCTGGGCCGGGCCAGCGGCCATAAGTGTGGCCCCTGCAGCTAGCGCAGCTGCAGCGTAGCGCAGACGGCCCATGGTATTTAGTGTTGGCATAGTTACTCCCGTAATCTTTCGTTATGAAACTATTTATAGTGCCAGAGGCCGGGCCAGAGCGCAAATCGCCATGGCCGGGCCGCCGGCATTGGTTGCTAATGTAACCTTTTCAGCCCGAACATGTCAGTCGGCTCGCTCATTATTTGATTCGCTGCCCGGTTCATAAATATTTAAATGTGTTGCTAACGGCTAGTAAACGAAATGAACAGTTCAAATATAGGGGAATTCACGACACAAGAACGCAAAAATCCATAAGGGCAAACTCCCTACCATGGAGACATGAAGCAAGGAGCCTGCCATGTCTGCCGTACTCACCCCCAACATTGATACTCAATACCAGCTAACTGACAATCTGACCGCAACGCAAGGGCGTGTCTTTTTAACCGGCACGCAGGCGCTGCTGCGCCTGTTGTTGACGCAGAAGCGGTTGGATGCTGAGCGGGGCCTGAATACCGCAGGCTTTGTAACAGGATACCGGGGCTCACCGCTGGGCGGTGTGGACATGACCATGTGGCGGCATCAGTCACTGCTTGATGACCATGCCATCCGGTTTTTACCCGCCATCAACGAAGACCTGGCCGCAACGATTGTGATGGGCACCCAGCAGGCCGGCATGCGCGACGACCGCACCGTCGATGGCGTGTTTGCCATGTGGTACGGCAAAGGTCCTGGCCTGGACCGTGCCGGAGATGCCCTGCACCATGGCAATGCAGCAGGCGCCTCGGGCAAAGGCGGCGTGCTGCTGGTGGTGGGCGATTACCCGGGTGCCGCTTCATCTTCCATCCCGCATGCCAGCGATGCCTCGCTGGCGGCGTGGCGCATTCCAACGGTCAGCCCTGCTTCGGTGGACGAATACGAGCACTTTGGCCTGTGGGGCTGGGCACTATCGCGCTATGCGGGCACATGGGTGGCCTTGAAGGCTGTGACCGAAACCG
This sequence comes from Castellaniella sp., assembly GCA_027324645.1. Classification (GTDB taxonomy): domain Bacteria; phylum Pseudomonadota; class Gammaproteobacteria; order Burkholderiales; family Burkholderiaceae_B; genus JAJYRX01. Next base: position 15,631 of record DAHVSI010000055.1, read on the forward strand.
TGGAAAGCGGACGGTCGTTTACCCTGACGCCCCCGCCTGATTTAAGTGTGCCCGCGAACGATAGGCACCAAGGCGCCCTGCCCTACAGTAGCCGAGAGTTTTTGTCGCCGGCCATGGAAGAACGCATGGTGGCCCGGCTTGAGGCGGTGCAGGCTTTTAGCCGCCTGCACCCACTTGACCGCATGATTGACGACGCGCCGGATGCGCGGATAGGCATTGTCACCACCGGCAAGGCGCATCTGGATACCATGGACGCGCTGGACCGGTTACGTCTGTCTGGCAAGAGCGTTCGCAAGCTGCCTGCCATGCGCCATTACAAGGTGGGCTTAAGCTGGCCGCTTGATATGGAGGGCTTTGCCCGGTTTGCCCAGGGACTGGACCATATTCTGGTGATCGAAGAAAAACACCCCATGATCGAGCGCCAGATCAAGGAGCACCTGTTTAATTTACCCGGCCGACCCACCATTTGCGGGCGCCTGGACCTGGATGGCAACCCGCTGGTGCCTGGCACGGGCCAGCTGGAGGCACGCATTGTCGCCCGGGCGCTGCAGCAATGGGCAGGGCTAACACAGCCCATGCAGGCCGCCCCTCATTCTGCGCAGAAATCTACCACATTGCAGACGCCACAAATTGTCGAACTGCGGCGCGAACCAGCCCAGGCAGCCTCTGCGCTGACGCGCAAACCGTATTTCTGCTCGGGCTGTCCACATAGTTCCTCTACCCACGTCCCCGAAGGCAGCCAGGCCCTGGGCGGAGTGGGCTGCCATTACATGGCCACATGGATGGACAGGGAAACGGCCGGACTGACACAAATGGGCGGTGAAGGGGCCGACTGGATTGGCCTGTCAGGCTATACGCAGATGCCCCATGTGTTTCAGAACATGGGCGAAGGCACGTATTTTCATTCCGGCTACCTGGCTATCCGCCAGGCGATT
>DAHVSI010000079.1 GCA_027324645.1 Castellaniella sp.
AGTGCGTAGTTGGTGGTCAGGAAAGCTAATGAAGTTCGCTGTCATGAGCTATTCGGCTACGGAGGTGGGCGACCGTCGAGTGGCAAAACATCGATGCGAACCACAGATAAAGATAGTCCAGCCCTGTCCAACCATCGATACAGTCTTTTCAGAAAGGGTGGCAGCAGAAATGAAAAGACTCTGCACCACGTACGACCCAACCGCAGGGGAGCCAGGTCACGCGCCTTGGGAATGGAGCGGGCCTAGCTTAGGGTATGGTGATACAGGCGCGCTGATAGTGTTTGCTCATGGAGCGCCGAATAATATTCCTTTGATATTTTACAAGGCATCAAGAAACAAGAGAAATAGCTGGACTCCATTATTCCCGGCCAGAGTCTCGGCAGGGATTAGCAAAGACGCATTTGGGATTGATCTGAGCGCGGAACAAATAAGCACTCGCCTGAATAACGTTGGCCAGCGGAATCTGGCTAGATCTATGGCAGTGCTGAAGTCAGACATCCCTACGGCATATGTCTTTCTCGTCCTAGGCTCCTTGTCGCACCCATGGCGGCTGAATGACAGAGTGCTAGCTAATAGAACCGGTCTGCCCATGCACACGCTGAGCAATCTGATACGGAGGATGACCTCATTCGGTTGGATCGACTCACAGCGGCGTCTGACTGACCAAGGTGCAGGTCAACTTGCACATGCAAAAAAACAAAGACATCTTGCTACAGAGGTTGTCAAAAGCGAGCCGGAAATGTACTATCCAGAGATGTTGAGGCGGCCAATTTAGATTCTAGCTTCGGCGTCCACTTGTAATGGATGCTGCCAAATGGGCTAAGCTTCACGGCTCATTTACCGGGCGCAGACTACTGTAGCCCTATGTATTAGCTCCTGCTTACGGCTAAGCACTCACGCCACAGCCCACGTGGCGTGGCCTTCTGCCTGCGGCGTGAGCCCTCACCCTACGGGTGTCAAAGTAGATGAAGGATTGGACGCCTCAACACTATCGTAGATCTCCAAAGGCAAGGCGCTACACAATCCAGGCCCCGAGCCGGCACGGCTTGTGCTGATCGGGGGCGAGGTCATGGATGGGCCGCGTTATATTTGGTGGAACTTCGTCTCTTCGCGCCGCGAACGGATTGAACAGGCCAAGGCCGAATGGAAAAGTGGCCGTTTTGATACCGTGCCCGGTGATGTGGAAGAGTTCATTCCCCTTCCCCAAGAAAACCTTGGCGCGCCACGCCGTATTCCCGTGCGCTAATTATCGGGCTATGTGGTTTTTGTTATTGATTGACTTATTGGGAACAACATGCAATATCGTGCTTTGGGACATACATCGCTAAAGGTAAGCCTGATCGGCTTGGGCACCATGACGTGGGGCGAGCAAAACACTGAAAAAGATGCACACGAACAGCTTGACTATGCCCTGTCAAGAGGCGTCAATCTGGTCGACGTTGCCGAGATGTATCCCGTGCCGCCCCGGGCGGAAACACAAGGCCGCACCGAAACCTACATAGGTACCTGGCTGGCAAAAACCGGCCGTCGCAATGACATCGTTCTGGCAACCAAGGCGGCCGGCCCGTCAAGCGACCCAACGCGTCCCGGGCATATTCGGGGTGGGCGTAACCGATTAACAAAAGAAAACCTGACAGAGGCGGTCAATGGCAGTCTGAAGCGTCTGCAGACTGACCATATCGACCTGTACCAATTGCATTGGCCTGACCGCACAACGGCTACATTTGGCCGGCGCGGCTACCCTTGGCCCGAGAAAGAGCAAGATAGCGTACCCATTGAAGAAACGCTTTCAGCATTGGCCGATTTAGTCAGCGAAGGAAAAATCCGCTATGTTGGCTTGTCCAACGAAACCCCCTGGGGCCTGGCACAATATTTACAGCTGGCCCAGACAAGCGACCTGCCCCGCATCGCGGCCGTGCAAAACCCGTACAACCTGCTTAACCGGATTTATGAAACCGGCCTGTCTGAATTCGCCTACCATGAAAATGTCGGGCTGCTCGCGTATTCACCACTAGCAATGGGGCTTTTAACTGGCAAGTACGACAAGGGCGCGCGTCCGGAAGGTGCACGCCTGACCCTATTTGAGCGGTTTACGCGTTACACCAATCCACAGGCACTATCAGCAACACAAGCCTATGTTGACCTGGCCCGCCAACACGGGCTGTCGCCCACAAACATGGCTTTGGCCTGGGTGAATAGCCGCCCCTTTGTCACCAGCAACTTAATTGGCGCCACAACACTTGAGCAGCTTAAAGAAAATATAGACAGCGTGTCTGCCACCATCCCTGCCGAGGTCATCGAAGGGATTGAGGCGATTCAAACACAGTACCCTAACCCGGCACCATAAATGCGCTTAGAGTGCAGTGGCCGCCTGACGCTCCTGTCGGGCGGTTGTATTACGAGTAGGCATGACAAGGCCGTTTACTCCTCAGGACCAAGTATTTCTTTTCTGAAGCGACTGGCTAAAGAGGGATCCAGAGGGCGGCCGCTGAGCATCCAAACTGTATCTTCCAGATAAGTCAGGCGATTCTCCAGGGATTCATTCAACCCCATCGCGTAGTAACCAATCTGCGAAAAATACGTTGTACGTGCACGAGTATTGGCTTCTATCGCCTCAAGGCCCATGCGTTGAAAAAATGCCTTGATGGCCGCAATGCACTCGCGATCAGCATGACGGATTTTCTGACGAACATCGGGAGAACGGCGTGCCCAGTCTCGCATCGCCATGTCTAGACCCGGGTCGAATCGTTGCGGATCGAGCCAACAGCTAAACAGCTCCAGCATACCGCCATCCAGCGTTTGCGCATGACGCGTTGCGAGAATAATGGATTGGGCATTTTTTTGTGCCCAAAAGGCGATAATGCCAGCCAACAGTTCATCACGGCTTTTGAAGTGCCAATAAAAGCTGCCTCTGGTAACGCCTAGTCCTTGCGCAAGACGAGTGATACGCACAGCATCGACGCCTTCGTCAACGAAGATGTCTATGGCTGCCCTGAGCCAGTCCGCCCGCTCCAAGTATTGTGGAGCGGGCGGCCCCTTGGGTTGGGCAGCATTCTTTATAAACTGTTGATCGGGCATGACAACTCCGGACCGACGGCAATTACATCAGCCCCAGAGTTTCGGGGATGAACAATGCTATCTGTGGCACAAATGTAGTAAGCAGCTGCACAGGAATAGCAACAAACAGAATCAGCCGTATCGCGTGACCAAAGGAACGATGTACGGTTACACGACTGATGCGACACGCCATATATAACACGGGCGCCATAGGAGGACTATTGGCCCCCACCACAACAGAAGATGCAACGATGGCGGCGAAGTGGATGGGATGAACGTCGACTGCACCAACAAGCGGCAAGAGCAAAGGGGCAATTACTACGGTCAAGGAAACGTCATCAATGACCATACCAACCAGGACGAGAAACAGGTTAACGGTTAATAGAATAGCAATGGGGCTTTGTACCAGGCCGGTTACAGCCACTGCCAAGTCTTGAGGCACCCCCTCAGCCACCAAAATACGTCCGATAAGAAACGAAAACAGCAGGATAAGGACGATGATACCTGTGGTTTCCGCCGTATCCATTAAGCTGCGCTTGAACTTTTCCAGAGTCAACTCACGATAAACCAGAACGCCGGCCAGAATTGCCAGCATCACAGTGACAGC
>DAHVSI010000082.1 GCA_027324645.1 Castellaniella sp.
CTGTAACGCGTGTTGCAAAGGTGACGCCACCGGGAACTTGTGCTGGATTGCGAGGTCTTATTAGCACTCTGCCCTGTCGAGTGCTAAAATGGGCAGGTCCCGCAGGCGCACACATTTTAGTGTGTGTTATCAATTACTTCAAAGGATCGCATTATTCAGATGACTCAATCAAACCAAGCTCTGGCCCTGACTGGCAACCAGCTGGAATCGGCCATTTCCAACCCAGGTGCGCTTGGCACGCTAGAAGCATATATCAGTGCCGCATATCGTGCCCCCATGCTCACGCAGGAACAGGAAACCGAGCTCGGCGAGCGCATGCGCGATCATTCCGATCTGGAAGCTGCCCGCCAGCTGATCATGTCACACTTGCGTCTGGTCATTTCCATATCACGACAATACCTTGGGTATGGCCTGGCTCATGCTGATCTTATCCAGGAAGGCAATATCGGCCTCATGAAGGCGGTAAGGCGGTTCGACCCGTCCCGCGGCGTACGGCTGGTTTCATTTGCCATTCACTGGATCAAGGCCGAAATTCACGAATACATTATCCGTAACTGGCGCCTGGTCAAGGTAGCCACCACCAAAGCACAGCGCAAGCTGTTCTTTAATTTGCGCCGTATGCGCCCCGATGGGCAAACCCTCGATCCCGAACAGGTGAACGACATTGCGCGTGAACTTAACGTCCGCCCCAAGGACGTCAGCGAGATGGAAGTTCGTCTGTCAGGTCGCGATATGGCTTTTGAGGCCCCTGTCGAAGAAGAAGATGGCTATGCACCCATCTCGTGGCTATCCGATCAGGGCCACCAAGAACCCACACAAATACTTGAGCGCCGCGAGTACGACAGTCTTCAGGGCACCGGCCTGCATAATGCATTGGCCGATCTTGACCCGCGTTCAAGACATATTGTTCAGGCCCGCTGGCTGCAAGACGATAGCGGTGCCACATTGCAAGAGCTAGCCGACGAATACGGTGTTTCTGCCGAGCGTATACGCCAGGTCGAGGCCGCGGCATTCAAAAAGCTGCGCGGTATGCTTGCCAGCCACTAAAAGGCTGGCAAGCAGTAAGTTTTAAACAGTTACATATTAGGTCCAGACAGGCTGAACTAATCACCGTGCGCCGGACCTAATCTTTCATAGCAGCCGGCTTTGTGCTTGTCTGGTTGCTGGCAGCACCCGTTTTCTGCTTCTCCTCTTCCTTTCCCAAAAAAACGGGTGCACTTGTCGGGCGCCTTATGGCGCCCGGTTTTTTTGCCTTAAAGCAGCTGGCGAATGTCGCTGGCAATTTCGTCAGCCGGTGCATCGCCGGGTATCAGTACGCGAGGCTGGCCTTTACTGTCAAAAACGTAAAACGATGCCGAATGGTCCATCGTGTAGTCGTCCGAGCCATCGTCAGGCACCTTCTCATAATGCACTTTGAACGAATCAGCCGTATCAGCCAATTGGCTGTCTGAGCCGCGTAACGCAATGAACCGGTCATCAAACGCCTGGACATAGCTAGACAGCAAATCGGGTGTGTCGCGCTCTGGGTCGACTGTAATCATGGCTACTTGTACGCGATCAGCATCGTCTTCCAGTAGTTCCAGGGTGTGGGCCATTTCCGCCAGCGCCGTAGGGCAAATATCCGGACACTGTGTAAATCCAAAAAAGACAACGGTGACGTCGCTGTCAAAGTCCTGCAGTGAGCGTGTGGTGCCTTCGGTATCGGGCAGGGCCAGGTCGGTCCCAAAATTGGTGTCACTGATGTCGGAGCCCATGAATTCCGGCGCCTGCTCGGAACAGGCGGCTAGCAGGCCAATACACAGCGTGACAAGAACAAGACGAATTAGGGAGTAAGGTGAACGAGACACGGCAAGGGAAAATAACGTCAAACAGGCAGAAGCCATTACAGCATGGATGCCCAGTGATCCAGCAGCAGGGCACCAAACAGTAAGGCAAGATAAACGATGGAGTAGCGAAACAGTTTGCGTGCCTGGCTGTCGGAGTAGGATTTATACAGCCGCCACGCATGGGACAGGAACAGGCCACTGAGTATGAGCGTTGCAGCCAGATAAAACAGTCCGCTCATGCGAATGACAAAAGGCAATAAAGAGGCGGCCAGCAACACGGCGCTGTACAGCAGAATATGCAACCGCGTGAAGGCGTTGCCATGGGTAACCGGCAGCATGGGCAGCCCCGCACGGCTGTAGTCAGTATCGCGGTACAGGGCCAGTGCCCAGAAATGGGGGGGCGTCCAGATAAAAATAATAAGAACCAGCACCCAGGCCTCGGCCGGCACGCTATTGGCTACGGCCGCCCATCCCAGGGCCGGTGGCATGGCGCCGGATAGCCCGCCAATAACAATATTTTGTGGTGTACGGGGCTTGAGGAACAGGGTATAGATAAAGGCATAACCCACAAAGGTGACAAACGTGAGCCACATCGTGAGCGGATTGACCAGCGTGTACAAAATGAACATGCCAAGTCCGCCGGTGAGCCCCGATAAAAGCATGACGTGGCTGTTGCTAATGGCGCCCTGCGCCGTGGCGCGGCGGGAAGTACGCAGCATACGTGCGTCAATTTCGCGCTCGACCAGGCAGTTAACGGCAAACGCTGCGGCCGTCATGAGCCAGATGCCAATGGTGGCTGCAATAACCAGTCCCGGCTTTGGTAACCCGGGGCTGGCCAGGAACATCCCGATCACTGCGCAAAAAACAGCCAGCTGGGTGATGCGGGGCTTGGTCAATACGAAGTATTGGCGCAGAAGCCCCGGATGAGGAGTGGTTGATACGGTAGTCATGCTTGTGCCTCGCGCAGTGATTGCCCTGTCAGGCGTACCAGCAGCGTTACGGTAGCCAGTACCAGGCCAGCCGCCCCACCATTATGCAATACGGCGATCACAAGCGGCCATTGGAAAAAGATCGTGGTCAGCCCGGTAAACAACTGCGCTACCAATAAGCCTAGCACCAGACGACTGGGCGCGCCAAGGCCCGGTATAGCGTTCAGGCGCCATGCAAGGACGCCCATATACAAGAAAACAACAAAGGAAAAGTTACGGTGTGTCCAGTGAATGGCTGTTAAGGCCTGCTGGGAGATCATGGCCCCAGACGGTAACACGCCAAGCGCTCTAACCAAAGAAAACCCGCCTTCAAAATCCATTGGCGGTATCCATTGTCCATGACATGTGGGAAAGTCCATGCAAGCCAGGGCAGCATAGTTCGTGCTGACCCAGCCGCCCAAGGCAATTTGTATTAGCAATAGCCCATAGCCCACCGCTACCCACGGAATCCAGCGACGCGCAGACTCCGGAATGGCTTGGTGTGATTTTTCCCGTGCAGCCAGCCAGGTCATGAGACTGAGCAGCAACATGCCGCCAAGCAAATGCGACGTAACGATGATGGGCATCAGACGGTGCGTCACTGTCCATGCGCCAAAAGCCCCCTGGAGGCAGACTGCAATGAGCGTGACGGTGGCCAGCATGGGGCCGTTACGCAAGTACTTGCGCCAGCGCCATGCCATCCATGTAATGCCAATAATCATTAATCCCAGCACGGATCCGGCGTAGCGGTGAATCATTTCGATCCACGCCTTGGGAAAGCTGACGGGGCCGTACGGCATGCTTTGCAGCGCATCACGAATATGCTCGCTGGCACCAACCGGTGACAGGTTGCCGTAGCATCCCGGCCAGTCAGGACACCCCAGTCCCGAATCAGTGAGACGGACAAAGGCGCCGAACATGATGAGGTCCAGGGTCAGAAACCAGGTCCAGAAAACCAGGCGGCGGTATCGATTGTATATACGGGTGGTCATGTACTGCGTAACCGGTTGGGAATCATGGGGTCTTGGAACAACGGCTTATCCAA
>DAHVSI010000087.1 GCA_027324645.1 Castellaniella sp.
GCCAGCTGGGCCATGGAGAGCCCGAGGTCGTCGGCGATCGGCCGGAGGTTCTGCACGCGCGTCAGCAGGTCGTCGTCCAGGAAGCGCTTGATCATGCTGGAGCACCCAATACTCTTGCACAGCTGCAGGAGCACTTACCCGTTCGGATTGATCTGCATTGCGCCAAAATTGCCGGCCGACATATTTTTTGGCACGCTCCCTTCATTGCAGAGCTCGAGCGGGGACAGGATGTGTTGAGCGTGCCGCCCGGCACATTGCTGTATTGGCCTGAACGCCAGTTCCTTGAGCTGACTTACGGGCCCCTTCAGGAAGAAGCGGCTCAAATCACTGTTCTGGGACGTTTGACCGGACCCATCGACTGGTTGATTGATCTGGGCGAGGAATTAAGACGTGAGCAGGGCAGTCGCATCTTTTGGGCTGAGCTTGAGTATGCCAACGGTGACATGCCTGTCGAGGCACCCCTTGAACCCACCTGCGGCGACGCACGGCTTGCTGCACTGTACGCTGCACGCGTAGCCGTCTGGGCGTCCGAGCCTGATAGTGTCAAAGAGTTGCTTGATCGCCGCGGTATTCTTCAGCCATATGGGCCGTTAGCCATGGCAGAAGGGGAATTTCGCAAACTGCAAGAGTTGTTATGGCGTTATTTGTCCCAGCATGCATCAGGTTTTACGCAATCCAATATTGCTACGGCCTCAGCATTTCTAGTTGACGCTTTTCGGTCCCGGATAGTAGGTCTATGCGGTATGCATGCCTGTGCTGATATTCTGGACCAATCCACTGCATTGCTGTGCGAGAGGCCTGATTTAGTGGAGCCTACCTTAAAGGAGTTGGTTTTATATGCCGGCCGTATGGCGGGTTGGTTAGATCTACATATTCCGTGGAACCAACTCAACAGTATCATGGTCCAGACGCGTGACAGTAACGAGCCTGCCTCGGTCGTTACGTTGCCAAAAAACGGCGGCGTTCAGCCCTGAAACAGCCCTTCCTTCTTCAGGAAGTCAATCACCTCGTCCACCCCATCGCCGGTCATGAGGTTGCACATGAAAAAGGGCTTGCCACTGCGCATGTGCTCGGTGTCGGAGCGCATCACCTCCAGATCCGCGCCAACGTGCGGTGCCAGATCGGTTTTGTTGATAATGAACAGGTCCGATTTGGTAATGCCCGGCCCACCTTTGCGCGGTATTTTTTCACCGCTGGCAACGTCAATAATATAAATTGTCAGGTCAGACAGCTCGGGGCTGAAGGTGGCGGCAAGGTTGTCGCCGCCAGACTCGATGAACACAATATCGGCGTCCGGAAACTGCTCCAGCATGCCGTCAATAGCGCGCAGGTTGATCGAGGCGTCTTCGCGTATGGCGGTATGAGGGCAGCCACCGGTTTCCACCCCAAGGATTCGTTCGGCGGGCAGGGCGCCGGATAGGGTCAGCAGACGTTGGTCTTCTTTAGTGTAGATATCATTTGTGATTGCGATCAGGTCATATTCTGGGTGCATGCGTTTGCACACCATTTCCAGCAGGGTGGTTTTGCCTGATCCAACCGGCCCGCCTACGCCTATACGTAAAGGGGGCAAGGTTTTGGTGCGGGCTGATAGGGTTGAGACATCATGCATGGCAGTACGGGTCCATTCTAGTTAAAACACTTGGCACACGGGCGTGTTCACGACCGAAACAATCTTGAAAACTGGCTTTCATGGCGTGCGGCAACCATGGCATATTGCGGTGCCAAATTATCCAAATCGTAGGGGCTAGCGTGTGCTCGCCGGGCGGCTTCTTCCATCACATCGGGCAAGTGTGTGCGCAACGCATTCAAAATGCGCTGGGCAGCAATTTGCCCAATAGGCACACTGCGAATTGCCGCTGCGATCTGGTTCTCAAGGTTGGTCATGAGGTAAGCGCCCAAGCCGGCCGCCGCTGGTAATTGCCAGTAGGCGCACAAAAAAGCATGTACTACGGGTAAGGTGATGGGGGTTATGCGTTGCAGTGGTGCCTGCTCCGCTGGGGAGCCCCATTGCAATGATTTGGCCAGGTTCAGCAATGACCAGCCCATCTGTTCGGTTTCTTTGCGTAGCTCATGGCTTTCGCGCGATGCAAAAAACCACTCATTGCACGCAGAAACCTCATCCCAGTCCTGCTGCTGTATATGCTCAAAGAAGATCAGCCACAATGGTGCCTCTGTGTCGGCAACAAGCGTGGTGAAATAGTGATGAATCCATTGTCCGGCAGATGCTTCATCAGTGATCAGCTCCAGCTCGACGGCGGCTTCCAGCCCCTGGGAGTAGCTGAACCCGCCGATGGGCAGGGCGGGCGACGACAGCTGCTGCAATGCTGCCAGCTGCAGGACCGTCAAAGATACCGGCGTGGCATCACCCACCATCCGTATGCGCCGGTTTGCTGGGTTCATGGGCATGATAGGCCTGCTGGGCCAGCGCGTAATCCTCGTCGAAGGTCTCGTCATGCCCGTGGCGATGCCCACCGCCGTAGGCGCCCACATCCGGCTCAAACGGTGCCTGGACGCGTTCGGTGGTCAGGTCACCAATCTGGTCCAGCATGTCAACCAATACCGGGTCGTATTCAAATTGCAGATACCCCTGATTAATTTCTAGCAGGACGTGCCGGTTGCCCAGGTGATAGGCCGCCCGGGCCAGCTGCCAGGGACTATCGGCCGACACGCGCGCTACGTCCTCGTCGGCGGCAATGACCCGAATATGGATGGGGTTGGCTTGATCATTAGCGGTGGCAACCAGCAGGTCACCATTACGCAGCGTCTGGCCACGGTCGATAGCCATACCGACTGGCTCGTGTGTCTGGTCAAGCGTAAGCCGCTGGCGGCTGCGGCGGCGTTGCGCCAGTGTGAGGGTGACGCTGGGCAAATCGGTGTCGGTGCTGTGCCCAGTATCGTGCTGTTGTAAAAACTGGTTGGCTATAAGCATAGTGTGTTGTATTCAGAACAGAAAATACCGCTGCGCCATGGGCAGATGATGGGCTGGCTCGCAGGAAAGCAGCTGTCCGTCGGCGTAGACGTCGTAGGTTTGCGGGTCAACCGACATCGTGGGCAGCCAGTTGTTGCGAACCATGCCTTGTTTGGTAATCGTGCGGCAGCCCTGTACGGCGTGCAGCTGTTTGTTTAAGCTCAAACTTTGTAAGGTGTCGTCTTCGAGGCTGGCTTGTGAGACAAAGTTAATAGAGGTGTTCAAGGCCTTGCCGTATCCACCCCACATGGGCCGGATATAAACCGGCTGAGGAGTCGAGATTGACGCACCCATATCGCCCATACTGGCGGATACTGGCATGCCGCTTTTAAGCACCATATTGGTTTTAATGCCAAAAAATCCGGGTTGCCATAACACCAGATCAGCCACTTTGCCGACTTCGACTGAGCCAATTAAATGACCAATGCCATGCGCCAGAGCCGGGTTAATCGTGTATTTGGCAATGTAACGTTTGATGCGCTCGTTATCAGCACGATCAGTGTCCCCTTCCAGGGGACCGCGCTGCTGCTTCATTTTGTGTGCTGTCTGCCAGGTGCGCAGGACGATCTCGCCTACACGGCCCATTGCCTGAGAGTCCGAGCTCATGATGGACAGGCCACCCAGATCGTGCAGGATGTCTTCGGCTGCAATGGTTTCCTGCCGGATCCGGCTTTCCGCAAAGGCCAGATCCTCGGCAATTGAGGGATCAAGGTGGTGACACACCATGACCATGTCCAGGTGTTCGTCGATGGTGTTGCGCGTAAACGGCATGGTGGGGTTGGTGGATGCCGGCAAGACGTTGGCCATGCCGGCGGCCCGGATAATGTCGGGCGCGTGGCCGCCGCCCGCCCCTTCAGAGTGAAACGAATGAATGGTGCGGCCCTTGAATGCATCAAAAGTGTCTTCGGCAAAGCCCGATTCGTTGAGCGTGTCACTATGGATGGCCACCTGCACGTCCATTTCTTCGGCAACCGTCAGGCAGGTGTCGATCGTGGCGGGGGTGCTGGCCCAGTCTTCGTGAATTTTCAGGCCCATCACGCCTGCTCGAACCTGTTCGCGAATGGCGTCCGGATTGCTGGTGCTGCCTTTGCCCAGCAGGCCAATATTGATGGGAAACGCATCAAGCGCCTGCAACAGTTGCGATACATGCCAGGCGCCCGACGTGCATGTGGTGGCCAATGAGCCGGTAGCCGGTCCGGTCCCGCCGCCAATAAAGGTGGTGGTACCCGTTGCCAGGGCTTCGGGCACCTGCTGCGGGCAAATATAATGAACGTGCGTGTCGATGGCGCCGGCAGTAACAATAAGCCCTTCACCCGCAATGACTTCGGTAGCGGCGCCAATGACAATATCTACGCCGGGCTGAACATCGGGGTTACCTGACTTGCCAATGCCCGCAATCAACCCATTCTGGATGCCAATGTCAGCTTTGACAATGCCGGTTACCGCATCAATGATCAGGGCATTGGTAATAACCGTGTCGACACAATCGGCATCAAGCTTTTGGCCCTGGCCCATGCCGTCACGGATGACTTTACCACCACCAAACTTGACCTCTTCGCCAAATACCGTGTGGTCTTTTTCCACCTCGGCCAGCAAGTCGGTGTCGGCAAGGCGTACGCGGTCACCCACGCCATCGGCCACGGTTGGGCCAAAGGTCTCGGCGTAGGCTTGTCTGG
>DAHVSI010000089.1 GCA_027324645.1 Castellaniella sp.
TGTGCAGGCGTTCAAGCCGGACATCCAGGTTTCCAAAACGCACCAGGTTATCTAATTCTGACCGTGCCTCTTCAAGGCTGCCAAAGCTTTCCAGAAATTTAGTGGGCACCCGGTTGGTGACATGCGGAGGCTCTTCCTCGCGAATGATGACGTAGCCGTCCTCTTGCAGCTGCGCGACATGGAATACGGCGCGCCGACGACCACAAAAAAAGTAATCGTAGGCTTCTATAAGATCTGCCTTGGCTTCAAGGTTGGAGGAATACACACCTGGTTTGCTTGTGACTACAACGTACATGACTTGTTCTCCAAATTTTTTATGACCTTTGTCTTTCAGGGATTAATAGGGTCAATATCCTGGGTGATTTCAATGTCATGCGTCACCCACAACTGGCAAACCAGGCGGTAGCCCTCTTCAATGCGCTCGGCGCCCAGTTGCTTTTTTTCTTTCCAGTTGGGTGCAGGCAAATGCTCCTGGCCATCCAGTACGCGGCATGCACAGGTGGCACACTTGCCCATGCCACACCGAAAGGACAGGTTGGGATACGGAAACTGCCGAATACCCGCGCGCACGACTAGGTTGGAATTGTCCTTGACCTCGCCTTCGTGCACTTCACCATTTTTATGTAAAACGACTTTAACCACGTTCAATCACCAAATAAACAGGCAGCCTGCTACGCTGCAACATGATCGACGCCTTCTTTGGCTTGCTGCTCCAGCGCACCAAAGGTAAAGCTATCGCTATAAACAAATTCCGGGTCTGCGCCCAGCTCAAATAACACTTTCTTTGTATCGGCAATCATTTCTGGGGAGCCGCACAAATAAAAGGCGTATTCAGACAAGTCATCAAAATCTTTCTGAATGGCTTTTTGTACGTAACCCGTTCTGCCCTGCCACGCGTCGCCCCCACGGGACAACACCGGGACAAACTCAAATTCAAATAGCCGGTCAGACCAGGATTCGATTTCGTCTTTCAGGTACAGGTCGCTGGCTTCACGCATGCCCCAATACAGACTGACTGGCGGGCAATCATCATCGTCCAGCAGGGATTCGAGTATGGCGCGAATGGGCGCAATACCCGTGCCCGTGGCAATCATGAGCATGGGGCGCCAGTCTTCAGTACGGTAATAAAAGTTCCCGTGCGGGATGGACACATCCAGCTCGTCGCCTTCTTTTAATTGTGGCAGGACGGTTTCAGTGAAATGCCCGCCCGGTATACGCTTGACGTCCAGCTCGACCATGTTGCCAAAGGCAAACGCCGAGGTCATGGAAAACGTACGCTCGCCGTACCCTGGCAGGTTGATGTGCAGGTGCTGACCTGCTACGTACGTCACGTCTTCGTCTTCGGGCAACTGCAGCGTCAGGTGCGTAATGTGCTCCGTCAGCGGCTCAGCGGACACGACTGTTGCCTTCATTTCCGCAGGGTCGGGCAGTTCCATCTGCCCGCCTGCGGGCGTGACCACCACGTTTTCTTTGATCCGTGCCTGGCATGCGAGCGCAAAGCCCTGGGCATGCTCTTCTTCAGTCAGCGCCATGGGAAAGTCTTCGTAATAGACAGAACCTTCTTCCAGTTTGACGCGACAGGTGGCACAGCCGCCAAACGTGCATTCGTGCGCCATGGGCACACCGGCACGGGTCGCAGCATCAAGAATGGATTCTTCTGGCTCAACGTCAAAGGTTTCACCAGTTTCGGACAATCGAACAGTATGGCGCATCATTGAATCTCCGACATGGATCTGCGTGGCAAAGCTGTTATTTTTTAATATCAGCTTCGACCAGGACGGTCATGTTTTTAGAACTCAGCTCGTCAGCCAGAGCTTGCAAGCCTGCCAGGCCAGCCTGGGTGTCCTGCTCGCCGTTGCCACCGCTCAGGCCAATACCGCCAATGACTTCGCCATCAACCACAATCGGGAAGCCCCCTACAAAAGCGGCAAAGCGCCCTTCAAAGCTCAGCTGGATGCCAAAGGCTTCGTTGCCAGGCAGGGCGGGGCCGTTGGGCGGGGTGGTAAACAGGTGAGTCGAACGCTTGTGGCCGGCTGCCGTAAACGCTTTGTTCCAGGCAATCTGGGGACCGGTAATGCGTGCGCCGTTCATGCGTTCCATAGCCAGCGGGAACCCGCCTGCATCCACAACGCATACAGTTTCAAGCACACCGATTTCCTCGGAACGTTTAATGGCCGCAGCCACCATCAGGCGCGCTTCTTCAAGCTCTAGCTCGATCGACTTCTTCATGACTCAGATACTCCAGTTAATAAAACAAATAAATTTAGACGCCGCGGTAAACCGTCTTGACCTGTACAAAGAAGTCCAGGCCTGCGCGACCGGACTCCCGGAACGTGGCAGTACTGGACTGCTTGATGCCACCAAATGGGGCATTGATCAGGTTGCCGGTTGTGGTACGGTTGACTTTGACGGTGCCGGCCTCGATGGCATCAACAAAATGATGCGCCAGCTTGGCGTTGTTAGTCACGATGGATGCCGACAAGCCGTAAGGCGTGTCGTTAGCCATCTCGATGGCCTCTTCGTAAGAATCCACATCAATGACTGCAATCACCGGCCCAAAGATTTCTTCCTGGGCAATGCGCATGTTCTGCCGCACGTCGGTGAAAACGGCGGGTGAAATAAAATAGCCTTGATCAAACCCTTCGCCGGTCAGGCGATCGCCACCGGTAACGTGCGTGGCTTCTTTCTTGCCAATATCAACGTATTCCAGCACCGTCTGCAGCTGGCGCTCGGTAGCCATGGGGCCCAGGTCAATGCCGTCCTGCATGCCGTTACCAACTTTTAGCTTGGCAATACGGTCCAGCAGTTTTTCCACATATGCTTCACGCACAGAACGATGAATCAGTACACGGCTGGTGCCCGTGCATGCCTGCCCGGTCAGAGCCAGTCCACCCTTGACGGTCAGGTCAACTGCCACATCCAGGTCGGCGTCATCCATGACGAGTAGCGGGTTTTTACCGCCCAGCTCCATCTGCAGACGCGTGGTCATGGATGCGCTGCGATGAATGGCTTCACCAGCCTGTGTCGATCCGGTAAACGTCACACCACGAATTTCTGGTGAGGCCGTCAGTGTTTCGCCAACCCGTGAGGCACGGCCCGTGACAAAGTTGAGCACGCCAGCAGGCACGCCCGCATCCACCAAGGCTTCGACCAGCCGATAGCCTGACAGTGGCGCATCGGTTGACGGCTTGAAAACAACCGTATTGCCAGTAATAAGGGCCGGCGCGATTTTGCGCGACGGGATGGAGATGGGAAAGTTCCACGGTGCGATCACCGTCACCACTCCCAGCGGCTCAGGCTGACTATGCACCAACATGTTGGCGTCGTCCTGCGGATAGGTTTCGCCGGTGTAGGTTTGTCCCTCAATGGCATAGAACCGCAAAGTCTGTGCTGAGCGAAGCACCTCGCCCCGAGCCTGTGCATAGGGTTTGCCCTCTTCACGGGTAAGTTCTTGACCGATTTGGTCGGCCCGTTCCTGCAAAAGCTCGGCGGCCTTGACCAGGATGGCGGCACGCGCTGTCACGGGCTTGGCCCGCCATGCCTTGAAAGCACGCTGCGCGGCCTCAATGGCGGCACGGGCTTCGGCCTGGCCAGAATCCTGAAACCGGCCAACGATGTCGCTGTTATCCGCGGGGTTGACGTTGGGATAGGTACCCGATTCGCAGGCAAGCCACTCGCCGTCAATCAAATTCTTAAACTCTTTGTGTTCAAGCTGTTGCACAGACAAAGGTTCCTTATTAACTTGGGTAAAACCGCCCCGGAGGCCGTTTCATCAGCACGGCCCCGGGGTCACAGGCGTAAAAAACGCGTGCCTGTCAGTGATGCCCGGCACGCGTTGGTTGCTGCTGACTTAAGCTGCAGCCAGCTCCAGCTCGTCAAGCGAAACGTCGTTTTTGACGTAGTCGTTGTACAGAGCGGTGGTGTACAGGTAGCGCATTTCGGCGCCGATTTCACAAATACGCAGGCATTTTTGCTGCAGCTCGACCGTATTGGCATGCTCCAGCACGATTTGATAGCCGCGCTCGCCGTGAATCTCGTCCGACACGATGTGCAGGTCAAAGAACTCGACCTCTTCATCAGTGAAGCCGTATTTTTCACGCAGCGTGGGGGTTTGCTTGCGGTAGATGTAAGGCACCTGGGATTCCAGACCAACTACCAGACCAGCAACTGCCACAACAGGCTCTTCACGCATGGCCACCGAGTAGCACCAAGCTTGCAGGGCACGTGTGGTGGGCGACATGTTGTCTGGGTCTTCAACACGTTCGCGTGTGGTTCCGCAGGCTTCGGCAAAACGGATCAGCAAATCGGTATGGCGGTCGCCACCGATTTCTTCTTCGTACATGTTGGCCAGCAAAAAGTCCTTGGCTTCGCGGAATTCCTGGGTTTCTGGCGTGCGAGCATACAGGTATGCCAGGTAGTCGGCGAAGGGGCCAACATAGTGGTAGTGGTTCTCGGCCCAGCGCGCCAGGTGGTCACGGCTCAGCTTGCCGCTTGCCCAGGCAATGCTAAACGGAGAAGCGTTGGCGGAGTTGCCCTTAATGGCGTTTTCCAGAGCAGTGCGGAACTCGTCTTGGTTCATTAGCGCAGTCATATGTCCATCCTTTTTCAATAAGGTCGTTTACAAAACAGCGACCCTGCCGTACAAAGCCGATCAGGTCGTTACGTCGTTCTTTTGTTTGATTGTATACCGTATACACTTCAATAAAATAAGGGATTACCCTAAACCAGTTAGGCGGTTAGCCAAGCGCCATCCTTGCGTTTATCCGCGGCCCCAATCAGCATGCCCTGAGCATTACGCATCACCGCATGGGCACCCCCAAAATCACTGCGGCCCCCTAGTTCACCAGCCGACTGGTGCGGCTGGCCATAGCCGGCAGCCCGCATGGCCGGCTCAAATTCTGACGGCCAGCCTGCCTCGATGGCCAGGGTATTGTGCGACTCCAGTCGCCACCGGGGAGCGTCTAGCGCATCCTGCAGTTGCTGGTTCCAGGCCAGGACGCGGGTCAGGATCTGAATCTGGCCCTGAGGTTGCATAAGCCCGCCGACTACGCCCATGCCCAGGTAAAAATCCTGATCACGCATGGTTATCCCGGGGATCACCGTATGGTATGGACGTTTGTTGGGCGCCGGCCCATTAATGTGTCCTGGCTCTGAAAACCCGAAGCCACGATTTTGCAGACAAAACCCGGCGCCAGGCACGACAATACCCGAGCCAAACCGCTTGAACACGCTGGACATAAGTGTGATGGCCAGGCCGTCGTCATCGACCACAACCGTGCAAACGGTATTGCCGGCCGGGTCTGCCACTGTCTGGCTGGCACTGTCCAGCGCCGCTGCGGTGTATTCAATTACTCGCTGCCATGACACCGGGTCGTAGGGATCCAGATCAGCCTGCGCAATATCAGTCAGGGCATCCAGTATGGCCACCCCATGAGTGTTGGGGGGGCACTGGTAGACCTGTGCGCCGTAAAAATCGGCAGATAATGGCTGGGTAAAGAATCCTTGATGCGGGGCAAAGTCTGCGGCGTCCAGTACGCCACCCATGGACTGCACGGCGTCGCCGGCTGCCTTGGGTATCCACCCTTCGTAAAATGGGTCCGGCCCCTGTTCTTTAATCATTTTCAGGACACCGGCCAGTTCCTTATTGTTGAGCTGTGTTCCTGCGGCCGGCGGGTTGCCCGCCTGGTACAACTGCGCACACTCGTCCTGTGCATGCAGTGCAAAATCAAACAGTTTCCATTCACTTGCTGCGATACGACCCAGTATGTAGCCTTGCTCGGCACACTCAATGGCGTCATCAAACAACACGGACCAGTCAAGCTTGCCGTAGCGCTGGTGCAGATCCCACCAACCGCGCACTGCTCCCGGTACCGTGACGGATAACGGGTGTCTTTCTGGAATGCGCGAACCTGGCAGTGCTTCAACCAGCGATGCATCCAGACCTGCAGGCGATTTGCCAGTTCCGTTGTAGCTCACTACGTCTTGCCCCGGCTGGGCAATCATTGCCAGCACGTCACCCCCAATGCTGGTAGCCATTGGCTCCACAACGCCCATGACAGCGTCAGCCGCAATAGCGGCGTCCACCGCCGAGCCGCCTTTTTTCAGCAACGAGGCTGCGGCCTGCGCCGCCAACTGGTGGCCGGTGGATACGAGCTGTGGCGATGATTGGGTGGGTTTATGCGGCATGGATAATGTCTACCTTTTCGTCAGGACAGCGCCTGCGACGAGTATGCTGTCTTGTTTTGTTATGTACTGTCTCTGGATTATGGAATATTGAATACAGTATATTATGTGACTTGTATTTTAAAAGCCAAAGAGTCAAAAAACAATGAGTGACTGGGTCGAGCAAGTATTTCTGGTTGATATGTGGGCTTATGCCTTGATGGCGTTACTCATAGGAGGATCAGCCTTTTTGCAGGGTGTTGGGGGCGTCGGGTTTACCATGTTTGCAGCGCCCGTCGCACTGATTATTTTTCCTGACCTGGTGCCCGGTCCGTTGCTGACGCTGGGCGGCATGGTGACGTTTTTAACTGCTGTGCGCGAGCGACCCCATATTATGTGGAACGCCACCAGCCTCGCGTTGGGCGGTCGTGTTGCTGGTGCAGTGATTGCCGTTTTTATTCTTAGCCAGTTATCAGGCAATACGCTCAACCTTGTTTTTGCGGGCATGATTCTTACCGCTGTTCTGTTGAGCGTCTCGGGCATAAAAATCATGGCCACTCGGGCCAACCTGAGCATTGCCGGGCTGCTTTCAGGTGTGATGGGTACGTTAACGTCTGTAGGCGCTCCACCCCTGGCGATTGCCTTGCAGCATAATGCACCGCCCAACATTCGTGCCACGATAGGCAGCATTCTGGCTATTGGCTCAATGGTGTCGTTAGTAGCGCTGGTGGCTAGCGGGCACTACGGCATGCGCGAGCTCTTGCTTACCGGGTCGCTGGTTCCATTTATGGTGGTGGGGTTCTGGCTGTCCAACCGTGTGCGCCATGCAGTTAGCAGCACGGCCCTGCGCCGGGGACTACTTTTGTTCTGTGCAGCCAGTTCTATTAGCTTAATAATTAAAACACTTGCGACCGGTTAAGCGCATTTAACGTGTTTCTGGCATGGAGGGGCACCTAGTATAATGGTATGCAAAATGCAAACGTTTTATACAGTAGCCCACTCATGACACAACATCGCAGTCAGCCTAACGCTTCCGGCCAACGTATTGGGGATCAGCACGCCCCACTGTTTACCCTTATCCGGGACAAGCTGCGCGAACGCATCATGATGGGCGAGTTCATGCCCGGCGACAGGCTTATTGAAAACCGCCTGTCCGAAGAAATGGCGGTATCCCGAATTCCTGTACGCGAGGCACTGCGTGAACTGGCTGCTGAAGGCCTGGTCACCATCGAGCCGCGCCGTGGAGCATCTGTCGCAATTCTGTCAGACGAAGAGGCATTTAACATGGTCGAAGTGCGTGCGGCCCTGGAAGGGTTGAACGCACAACTTGCTGCTGCCAGGCGTACCGACGACGCCGTCGCACGACTGCAACGCATTCTAGACGAAGGCGTGGCTGCTGCCGAACGCGAAGACATGCAAGCCTGCAGGCAGCTTAATCATGAATTTCACCAAACGCTTGCCACTGTACCCGGCAACGACGTGCTTAGAGAAATCATGGACTCGCTACGCGAACGCACCGCGCAAGTTTTTGCGCCCAACGATTTGCGCATGGCCACCGAAAACTGGTCTGAACACGCTGCCATCTTGCGCGCCGTCATTGCCGGAGACTCTGACCTTGCAGGCAACCTGGCCACCCAGCACGTGCATAACGCCGCCAAAGCCTACCGCGAAGAGCGCGCCAAAAAGACCGCTTAACACCAGCTACAGCCCTGAGCCCACAACAACCATTACAACCGCTCAATTGGCAGTCATCAGGGCGGCCTATCACCTATTCCGTTAGCCGGAAAGCTTCATGCTTCTAGGGTTTTCCCGTGTAACCACACGCACCCGGTCATGCTAAGTTCCTACGTATAGTGTATACAGAAAACACTCTACACTATTCCAAGAATAAGATGACAGTGAACCAAGCTGCATTAGACGTATCACAACATCAACGACACAAGGTGTGACATGGAGCAACTCGAACTCGTCCCATTAACGGCCTCCCATTGGATCTTCCTACTAACTATTCTGGCCATTTTTATTTCAATCGCATTCAGGCGGGACGTAATCATCCCTTCCCTGATTGGTCTTTTTCTGCTTGGTTTGTTTGCCACCGCCCCGGATACTGGTGCACTCAACTCGCTAATCTTTGGCGTTCAGGTGGTGTTCAAGGCATTACTGAACGCGGGCAAAGAGCTGTTTGACATCATGCTCGTGATTGCGCTGATGGTCTCCCTGCTAAGCTGCTTGCGCGAACAGGGTGCTGACAGGCGCATGGTAGAACCCATGAAACGGCTTATGGTCAGCCCCTGGACGGCATTTTTTGTCCTTGGCGTAACCATGTATATTGCGGCCGCGTTTTTCTGGCCTACCCCGGCTGTCGCATTAGTCGGTACGGTATTGATTCCGGTAGCGGTACAGGTTGGTTTGCCCGCCATGGCCGCCGCCGTTTCCGTCAACCTGTTTGGACACGGCATGGCTTTGTCGGCTGACCCGGTGATTCAAGGTGCCAGTCGTTTGACAGCCACAGCTGCGGGTGTGGACACAACCTCACTCATCCCCTACACCCTGTTGTTCTCGTTCGTGGTTGGCGCTGTTGCCGTGGCCATAGCCGTATACACGCTGCGGCGTGACATGCGTTCGGGCAAAATCAAAGCGACCACGACACAGGGCCTGGCGGCTGAAACCGCCGTCGATACAACAGCCGATGGCAAAGCGTCCCCTGAACAAACTGACCGTCGCGGTGCACGGCTGTTTGCTATTGTGGTGCCCATTGTGTTGCTTGGCATTGCCTTGCTCATGATTTACCGGGTCCTGTTTTCTCCTGATGAAGCCATCAAAGGAGGTAATGCAACCGCGCTGCTGGGCGGTACGGCTACCATCTTGCTTGTTCTGTCAGCCCTTTGCTCGCACGGCAATGACGCCCTTGAGAGCATCACCGGCCATATCCGGGAAGGGTTCTTTTTTGCCATCAAAATCTTTGCCCCTGTCATTCCAATTGCCGGGTTCTTCTTCCTGGGCCACCCTGGGCACGCCGAAGAAGTCATCGGTAATGGATCAACCGGCTACCTGTTTGATATTGGCAACAATATTGGTCAGTACATTGGTGCCAACCAGCTGTTGCTGGCATTGGGTATTGCCTTTATTGGTCTGTTGACCGGTATGGACGGCTCGGGCTTTTCGGGCTTGCCGCTCGTTGGCTCATTGTCGGCCGCCCTGGGCACCAGCATTGACATTAATGTGAGCGTGCTGGCTGCAGTAGGCCAGGTGTCGGCCATTTTTGCCGGGGGCGGTACGCTTGCTGCATGGGCGTTTGGCTTGGCAGCGGATGCGGGTATTGCCGGCGTCGCACCCGCAGAACTGGTCAGACGCAACTTTATTCCAGTTATTGCCGGTGTCATTGTGTCGGCACTTCTGGCGGTCGTGTTGATGTAATCAGCCGCTGTTTCTAACAGAAGCTATCCGGGCAGCCATGGCAACATGGCTGCCTTTTTTGTGGCCAGGAACCAGCCCGTCACGCAGTAACACCAATCTGAAAATATTTACTTTGTTGCGGCAGACGTAGCGTCCGGCCTGGCGGCCTGGCCATCGCCCAACAGATTATCTTTAAGTATCAGCGTCAAGCCAATAGACGGTAAGGCCAGGGCCGCGGCCAATAAATAGACCCCCTGAAAGGCAGATGCTGCCGAAGCCTGTAACGCCTTGAGCAAGCTTGCGTCGGCATCACCCATGTTGCCCTGCCCTTCCACAAGCATGTGAATCAACTCGCCCGGGTTAAGCGATGCGCCTGAGGCCCCGCTGCCGGCTGTCAATAATGCCAGCAGGTACGTCAGCAGAATGGCAATGCCGATAGCTGCTCCTAAAGAACGACAGAACACGGATACGGCTGTCACCACCCCCACATGCTTGTGCTCTACGGCATTTTGCATGGCCACGGTTGCAGTTGGCAGCTGCATGCCAATACCAAACCCAGTAATAAACAGGTATACAGACATCGTGAACACCGCATGCGAATTCACCATGGAGAGTAAATAAACACCCGCCGGCACCATCAGTGTGCCGACAAGCTGGATATATTTGAATGTGCCCCGCCACGACATAAGGTAGCCTGAAACCGTGGCACCCACCGGCACAGCAAAGGACAAAGCAATCAAGCGCAATGCGGCGGCATCCGCATCCAGGCCGGCCAGCATTTGCAATTGCATGGGCACCAGCACAGTCAAAGAGACCAGATGGATAAATGAAATGAACAGCACCAGCGACGAGATGGTGACTGTGCGGTATTTAAACAACAAAAGGGGTAAAACGGGATCCACAACACGGCGGCTGTGAGATTGATACGCCCAAAGACTAATGACCGTTAAAGCCAGCATGAACAGGATGGCGCTGTCTGAAAGCCGATAGCCCTGCCCTAACTGCGTGATGCCTAACATGAGTGCAGCAAGGCCGGTTGTGAGCAGCACCGTACCCATGTAGTCAACCTTACGGCCCGAAACCCCGGGATGCTTCAGCTTGGCCAGCGCGCGATTGGTAATAAGCAAGGCGGGAATACCAATGGGCAGGTTGATCCAGAATACCCACCGCCACGATAAATAGGCAGTAAGCGTGCCGCCCAAGACCGGCCCCGACACACTGGCCACAGCAAACGCTGCACTTACATACGCCTGATAGCGGCCACGGTCCCGCGGCGGCACCACATCGGCAATCGCCGCCTGCGCCACAGAAATTAAGCCACCACCCCCCAAACCTTGCAACACCCGCGCCACCACCAGCGTCGGCATGGTAGGCGCCACTGCACAAGCAATCGAAGCCACCAAAAACAGGGAAATCGCGCTAGATAACACGATGCGCCTGCCGTACAAGTCACCTAGCTTGCCATAAACAGGCGTCGATACGGCCATGGCGAT
>DAHVSI010000094.1 GCA_027324645.1 Castellaniella sp.
ATGCGGCTGAGGTCCAGCACGTCTGCCAGCGACTCATAGGTATGCGGTGTGTACTGTTGGGCATTGTCGCGAGACAAAATTCTGGCGGTTTCCTGGCGGTTGTCCTGAATCCACAACTGTGCCTGCACAATGGCATTGACCACTTTTTGCGTCCATTCGGGGCGCTCGTCAATATCTTGCTCGTGCATGACCACAACGCAGCACGCATGGTCTTTCCAGACGTCGCCGGTAAACCGCAATACCTTGCCGATCTTCAGGGTTTCTGCATTGGCGTTAAACGGCTCGGCAACAATGAAACCGGCGATCTGTCCGTTTGCAAGAGCGGGCACCATGTCCGATGGCGCCATGACAACCAGCTTGACTTGTCCGGCAGTGGGCTCGCCCTGGCTGATGGGCTCCAGTCCGTGGTTCTGGAGCAAGTGCTGCAACACGATATTGTGCAGTGAATACCAGAACGGGATGGCCACGGTGGTTCCGCCCAGATCAGCCACCTCGTCAATATCATGAAGCACGGTCAGTGCAGAACCCGACATATGGTTCCAGGCCACCACCTTGGCGCTGGACTGACTGCCATATCGAGCCCATACCGTCATGGGGGCCAACAGGTGCACAGCATTGACCTGCCCTGCAATGAACGCCTCAACCAGCTGCGCCCAGCTTCGGAACAGGCGCGGCTTTTCCACCTGCAGCCCTTGCTCAAGAAACAGGTCATTGTGATGAGCAACGAGCAGGGGCGTGGCATCGGTAATGGGCAGATAGCCGATTCGCAACGGGGCCCGGGGCTCGGCAGCCCGTGCCGCGCCATGCCTATGCAGCAAGGGCAGGGCGCCTGCCACGGTAAACAGGCTGGACAGCTGGATAAGCTGCCGCCGGGTGCGAGACAACGGGGATTGCTGGTCAGAGGGGAGCATGATGGTTTCCTGTGAAAATCAGAAAGGGGGCCGGTGCGCTGGGTTGAAGTCATCTTGAAGGGGTGAGCATGCTCAGGACGCGTGCTGTCTGAACCTGCCCAGCAGCTGGATTATTTCTGCACGAACATTGCTGAAAGCATCACTGCCTGGGTGCTGGCCATCGTGCACGTCCAAGTGCCATTGCCCGATGAGCCTGCCCGGATAATCTCCAATCAGCAAGATGCGATCAGCCAATATGAGGGCTTCATTGATGTCATGCGTGACAAAAACAGCCGCAGTCTTGTGACGCCTGATGATTTGTTTGAGCAATGCCTGCATGTCGCTGCGGGTCACCTGATCCAGCGCACTGAACGGTTCATCAAGCAACAGGATCTCGGGCTGGCGTACCAGGCTGCGTGCCAGGGCAACGCGCTGCGCCATCCCGCCAGACAGTTCTGTCGGGTAGAGCGTTTCCTTGCCCTGCAGGCCCACTTCATTGATGGCGTGTGTCAGGCGAGCCCGCTTTTCTGCCTTGTCAACACGAGGCTGGTGCTTGAAGCCCAGACCAAAGGCAATGTTCTCGGCCAGCGTCAACCAGGGCAGCAGGTTGGGGTCTTGAAAGACGAAGCTCGAGCGCGGGTGGGGGCTGTGTAATGTCTTGCCATGTAACCGCACGCAGCCGTGATCAGGCCTTTGCAGGCCAGCCATAACCCTCAGCAGTGAGGATTTGCCCACACCACTGGGCCCCAGAATGGCAACGACTTCTTCTGCGGCCACAGATACAGA
>DAHVSI010000104.1 GCA_027324645.1 Castellaniella sp.
CCTGTAGCCAGCAGAAGCACTTCCCTGGCCTCCATGATGTCCTGCATACCCATGGTGATGGCCGATGCAGGCACAAGTTCGTTATCGGCAAAAAACCGGCTGTTATCAATACGAGTCTGCTCCGCCAGCCTGACCACATGACAGCGGCTGTCAAACGGGGTGCCCGGCTCGTTAAAACCAATGTGCCCGTTGGTGCCCACACCCAGCAGCTGCAGGTCAATGCCACCGCTGTCGCGAATCATTTGTACGTAGTCACGGCAATGCGCCGCGATATCAGGCGCCTTGCCGTCAGGGACATGACATTGTGATTGATCGCAGTCCAGGTGCCTAAACAAATGATGCTGCATATACGCCCCATAGCTTTGGGGGTGGTCTGGTGCAAGCCCGACGTATTCGTCCAGATTGAAGGAAGTGATACGGCTGACATCCAGCCTGTGCTGATGTACCCGCTGCACAAACCTCGCGTACAACGGCTCCATCGTGCCACCGGTTGCCAAGCCCAGCGTCAGGGTCGGCTGACTATAAATGCGTTCTACAAGCAACGTGCTGACATACTCAGCAATGGCCGCACTGTCCGGGAAAACCAGAATCATGACAATCCTTATAGGTAAGGGAGCGCCTGTTTATGTACGATAGGCAGGCAATCGTAGCACGCCCCACAATGCGATTGAACAGTTATGATGCAACAACATTTAGCACCTGATTTCCACCATTAACCGGAGTCATTCATGTCAAGAAAACATCCTGTTGTCACGACCATAAAAACGCTGGCCTGCGTGGCCGCCTTTGCTCCCCTGGCTGCGCTGGCGGCAGGCACCGCCACCCTGCAAAACGATGACGACATCGTCAAGATCCAGTGGCAGGACACCAACACGGCGCGGTTTAGTTCTGAAGACACCGATGACTACATGGTAGTGCAGGATGACAAGGTATTCATGGTCACCAGCGAAGGAGGCAAACCCCAGGTGCTGGACATTGGCGATATGGCCCAGATGTTCATGGCGTTTCTGGACGACGAAACCATCGAATCCATGGCCCCAAGCGAACTTGACAAGGCCGAAGCCACTGGCGATACAGAAACCATTGCGGGCATCAAGGGCGAGGTCTATAACATTTCCTACACCACGGAAGACGACAACACGGAAGAGGCCGAGGTGGTGCTTACAGACGACAACACCGTCGCGGAGCTGACAGACGTGGGCATCAACCTTCTGAAAACACTGACCAACCGGCCACATATTGGAGATTTTATTGAGTCCCTGCCCGACGGCAAGCGTGGCATCCTGCGCATGGAAGACAACTACACGCTTGTTTCGATTTCAGACGAAACACCAGACGATAGCGTCTTTGAACTACCGGCTGAGCCACAAGGCTTGCAAGAAATCATGCAGGGCCTGAAGGACATGATGCAATAAGCATTGTTCTGGACAGCCCGATGCTTGCCCGCCACAAGTGGCGGGCGCTGGTATCTAGAAGCGCCTGCTGACTGTAAAACTGCCATAGACCGGGGACTCCTGCTGACCACGAAACTCTCGTGTCCGGTGGTACCGGCCTATGGCAAACTTCCATTTGCCGTGGGTCACCGCCAAACCATAGCCAATATCTGCAACAAACGGACGCTTGCTGACGCTATGGCTGGAGCGAAACGTATTGCCATCCAACGTGATGTCGTGCATGACCCAGCGGCCATCCACCGCTACAAACAAGTGCCCGGCCCAGCCATTGTCCGCAGAAGGAGGACTTTTGGCCGGCGCATAGCTCTCCGTGGCTGGACGCAGACCAATAGTGCCAAAGTCTTGAGGCAACCGGTAACCTACTCGCCACTCAAGGCCGGCATTGGCATAGGTCGCAAAGTTACCGACACTGGCTCCGGCATGTCCAATCACGTCCCAGCCCCACCCTGAACGGCGCGGGCCCTCCCAGCGGATCCTGCGCTCGTGAATAAGTTGAACAACCGGCTCATTGCGCAGTTGATGTCGCCAGCCCCTGAACCGCTTGTGGCCGGTCATCCGGTGCCACTCGTTTTGTACCGCCCCACCCAGGGCCGCCGGCCCTACTACCCCCACACGAAGCTGCGAACTGCTCAGGTGACGACCACGCACCGCGTTGTAGCCAACGCTGGCCATCAAGGCACCCGCATAGGGGCGGTCATTCTTGACCAGGTCGGCCTGATTCTTGTCCTCGGGGGTAAAAATTGCCTGCCCAATGCCAAATGTCATATTCAGCACCTCGGGATCACTGGACTGTAGCCATGTCAGGTGCTTATTGATTGTCTTGATGCTTTTAGGCAGGCAGGGGTCGTCCAGATAGTCTGCCAGGTTGGGCGATACCACCATGGCGTGAATACCGTTGGTATAGCCCTGATCCTGGTCCGAACCCCCGAACAAATCATTGTCTATCCGGATATTAAGGGTGGAACCTTTTGGAAAGGAGTGATTATTACAGTTATTCTGAGCATGAGCCTGCGAGTGCGACGCTATCCATACCAAGCTACAGACCCATGCAACGCTGGCAAGCCTGCCAATTATTGAATATTGATGAAACATGCAAGCAAGTTACAACGCCCTTTGGTTGTTGACAACTATCAATTTGGCACAAATTGCGTGAATGCGTTCAGTCTCCCAGCCGTATACAAGACGGCGTGTCCAAGACGCTGACATCATTCAGCCAGACTTTGCAGCGAGAGAGAAAAACTCAGGTATCCCATGCTGTCGGCAAGAATAGCCGTACCAATACCGATCAGTATCAGCCCACCCAGAATTTCAGCTCGCTGGCCAACGATTGCGCCGACCACCCGACCCAGCATGATGCCAATTGTCACCATTATCATGGTGGCCAGCCCGATTGCCGCGGCAATCCTCAATATATCGGCATCAACAAAGGCCAGGCCCAGGCCCACAGCCATAGCGTCAATACTCGTGGCAAAACCTGTAACAGCCAACACCCAGAACGAATGCGTACTGGGTCGGGTCTCGGCCTCTTCCTGCGCGGAGCAGCCATTCTTAATCATGTGCAGGCCTAGGCATGACAACAGGCCAAACGCTACCCAGTGATTCCAGCCAGTAATATACTCAGCCGCGGCCGAGCCCAAAAGCCAGCCCACTATGGGAGTAATGGCTTCGATAACGCCAAAAATGACACCCGCCCTTAATGCTTCGCTGAAACGAGGTCTATATAAAGCGCTCCCCTTGCCGATCGCTGCGGCAAAGGCATCTGTAGACATGGCAAAAGCAATGAGAATGGTCGTAGCTAACGTCATGGATATGCAGTAATCCGGTCGGGCTGTAGATCATTGACACATCAGACCCGCCCGACAGCAAGGTCTTGACATATCAATGGTCTCGCCAGGCCGAATTGGCTGCCCGTGCCATAGCACAAGGAGGTGCTAAGTATGTTGACACGGACGCTTCCAGGGCGGAAGTAGGCTACTCCCCAAAGAAGCCAGAATCATACCATAGGCTATCAAGCAATAGCTGCCTATACGGTATGGACGCCCGAAGCTGGCGCCTACAGGAATGAAAGTTGCTATGTCTGAAGGGCAAACCAGAACATACAACGTCCAATTAACCCACGTTGACAGGAGCAAAGCATGGCCAAATCGCCCCCTGATACGGACCCACTAAAACGCGAGCCCCCAGGCAAGACGAGCAAAGTACCCCATAAAGATGTTGCTAGGCGCGAAACGCCCAAGGCGAAGCCGGACAAGCAAGGAGGCGCTGAAACCGGCGGCCGCCCTGGCGACAAGGCAACACAATTTGATGGCAATCCAAGCCCAGAAGCTGCGCCCTCCTCGCCTCTCAAGCCTAAGGACGACACGCCGATGAAACTCAAGAAGAAGGACGGCACACAACACCCCAGAAACAAAAATCGCCACCGGTAAGGGTGGCGATAGTGCGTTGACTTGCAACGAGAATTCTGGTGGCGCATCCCTGATTCGAACAGGGGACCTGCGGATTATGATTCCGTCGCTCTAACCGACTGAGCTAATGCGCCAAAGCACGATATTCTAGCATAAAAAAACAATGCCAGTGCCGCGTCACGCTTTCGCTTTGGCGCGCTGCTTTTTTGCATCGCTTTTGGCTTTCCAGCGGTTGTACCACGGGCCCAATACTGGGTGCGTTGCCAGCCACAACCGTTGACGCAACCAGGAATACGGCCGGTTTCGTACAGCAAACCGATAAATATATTCTGTATTGCCGCCTACTTTGTTTTGTCCCCGGGCATCGGTTGTGTACAGATGCGTAAACCCCAGATCGCGTGCTGCGTCTAGATAATCATCATCAAAATAGCCCTGTGGCCAGCACAAGTGCGACGAGACACTGCCCAGTTGCGACTGTAAGGTTTGCCGGGACTGGAGCAAATCGGCGTGGATCTGGTCGTGCTTTTGAGAACGGCTGTTACATTCGAGGTCCCAGCGACGATGGGTGTGGGTATGGCTGTGGACCTCAAACGTGCCTGCCCGGCGCATGGCCTCAAGCTCAGCCCAGCGAACCATGACTGTATCCGGCTCGTCAAACATTAATGTTCTGGCCTGTTGATGCGCAGGGCAGTCTGGCAATGGCAGCCCCTGGCCCATATAGGGTCGCGCCCTGCCCGCGCCAGGCAGACCGCTCACAACAAACAGTACGGCAGACATACCGTAGCGTTCGAGCACGGGATGGGCGTAAACCCAATTGTCCAGATAGCCATCGTCAAAGGTAAGCAAGACCGACTTTTCCGGCAGCGAAAGCGTACCCGCCATGAACCCCGCAAACTGTTCCGCCGACAGGGATTGATACCCGGCCTGTGCGAGGCCTTGGATCTGGCTTTCAAACTGTTTCACGCCAACAGTAAGCGACCCACCCTGGGCAGCCACATGGTGGTACATGAGAACAGCAAC
>DAHVSI010000017.1 GCA_027324645.1 Castellaniella sp.
GTGGTCTCCGACGAGCAGGCCGAGCAGCGTTTACGTCAACTGCGTGATCGTCTGTCGCATGGTGAGGACTTTGCCGATCTGGCCAAACGTCACTCGGACGATTCGAGCGCACCGCAGGGCGGAGATCTGGGCTGGCTCACGCCAGGCGAGACCGTCCCCTCTTTCCAGCGGGCCATGGATGCGCTTGAGCCTGACCAAGTCAGCCAGCCTGTCCAGTCGCAGTTTGGCTGGCATCTTATCCAGGTGCTTGAGCGTCGTACGCAGGACATGAAAGAGGAGTTCGAGCGTATGCAGGCACGTCAGATTCTTTTCGAACGCCGTGTGGAGCCCGCCCTTGAGGAATGGCTCAGCCAGTTGCGTGGTCAGGCGTATATCGAAAACCGGCTTGAGCCAGAAACCAGTAGTCGGAACAAGCGGTAATTACCATGCCGCATCAGCCTCGCAAGCGTTTCGGACAGCATTTTTTGCACGACCCTGGTGTGGTTGAGCAAATTATCCGAGCGATTGCGCCGCAGGCTGCCGATGCGGTTGTAGAAATTGGCCCCGGCCTGTCCGCACTGACCGAGCCCTTGCTGGATCGTCTGGATCATCTCACTGTGATCGAGATTGACCGGGATTTGGCTCACAGACTGCGGATGGCCTGGCCTGACGATCGCCTGACCGTGATTGCCGACGATGCCCTGAATGTTGATGTCGGGGCGCTGGGGTCGGGCCTGCGAATCGTGGGTAACCTGCCCTATAACGTGTCAACGCCCTTGTTGTTCCATTTGCAGCCCTATGCTGACCAGATAGCCGATCAGCATTTCATTCTGCAACGTGAGGTCATAGAACGCATGACGGCTCAGCCCGCCACGCCGCATTACAGCCGGCTGTCGGTCATGCTGCAGGCCCGTTATCAGATGGATTGGCTGTTTGACGTAGATCCGCAGGCGTTTGATCCGCCGCCGGGGGTCATGTCGGCAGTGGTGCGCATGGTGCCCCTGCCCGATAGCCGGGTCCGGCCCCGGTCCGAGCAGGCATTTGCGCAAGTGGTGACACGCGCGTTTAGCCAGCGCCGCAAGATGCTTCGCCGAGTGTTGTCAGACTGGACCAATCTGATTGACTGGCAGGCTCTGGAGGCGGCCCCTACCGCCAGGCCACAAGAGTTGTCGGTAAAACAGTTCATTGCCCTGTCAGATCAGTTGGTTGACCAGGGCATACTGGATTAAACAGCCACGCAGGGCGCTAGCCAAAAAACCAGTAACAGATGCCGATGGCAGCCAGAATACCTGCCAGGTCAGCCAGCAGCGCGCAGCCAACGGTATGGCGGGCACGTCTGATTCCTACCGCACCAAAATAGACCGCCAACACATAAAAGGTGGTTTCAGTACTGCCCTGCACGGTAGCGGCCAACAATGCCGGGAAGCTGTCTACCCCATAGTTTTGCATGGTTTCAATCAGCATGCCCCGCGCTGCACTGCCTGAAAAGGGCTTTGCCAGGGCGACTGGCATGCCGTCAACAAAACGGGTGTCCAGCCCCATACCCTGGACCAGCCATCGTATACCTTCCAGGACCGCGTCCAGGGCGCCCGACGCGCGTAACACGCCAACGGCGCAAAGCATGGCCACCAGGTAGGGAAGCAAGTCGCGTGCAACGGCGAAACCATCTTTGGCGCCTTCCACAAACGATTCGTAGACCGGCACTTTTTTGATGGCCCCAGCGATCAGAAACGCGATGATTATGCCAAATAAAACCAAATTGCCCAGCAGGGACGATGCCGCAGCCAGCGCGGTTGCGCTTAGGCTGCCCAACGTTGCCATGAGTATGCCCAACACAACGGCGGTACCGCCCAGCCAGGCAATGACGACGGGGTCGCGCAGGCGTAACCGTTGAACAAACGACACAGCCAGCAGCCCCGTGAGCGATGAGGCTGTCGTGGCCAGCAGGATGGGCAAAAAGACAAGAGTTGGGTCGGCGGCCCCCTGTTGCGCCCTATACATGAATATCGTGACGGGCAGTAGGGTCAGGGACGAGGAGTTGAGGACAAGAAACAGGATTTGGGCATTGGTTGCCGTATCGTCACTGGGATTGAGCGTTTGCAGTTCGCGCATGGCACGCAGCCCGATGGGCGTGGCGGCGTTGTCCAGACCTAGTCCGTTCGCTGCAAAGTTCAGTGTGATCAGCCCCAGTGCGGGATGGCCGGCGGGAATGCCTGGCATCAGACGTGCAAACAGGGGCCCCAGGATCTTGCCCAGCCAGTCCACCAGGCCTGCCGCTTCGGCAATGCGTAAAAAGCCCAGCCACAGGGTCAGGGTGCCAAACAGCAGGATCATGACGCTGACCGATAGCTCGGCCATGTCAAACAGACTGGCTACCAGCCGGGCAAAAACCTCGGCATCGCCAAGTGCCAGCCACTGAAACAGGGCCGAGAAGCCTGCGACCAGAAAGAATCCCAGCCAGATCACGTTAAGCATGGCAGTGGCTGACCCTGTAGCAGTGGGGTGGTGTCATCAGGCGTGGCGGTATTAGTCTTCGCGGCCTTTACGCTGGATCAGCTCAACCTTGTAGCCGTCCGGGTCCTCAACAAACGCAATGACGGTGGTGCCGTGTTTCATGGGGCCGGCTTCGCGCACAACGTTGCCTCCTTTTTCACGGATGCGGTCGCAAGCCGCATAGGCATCGTCAACCTCGATGGCTACGTGCCCGTAGCCATCGCCCAGGTCATAGCTTGATGTATCCCAGTTATAGGTCAGTTCAAGAACGGCGCCTTCCTCTTCGAGCTGGTAGCCGACAAACGCCAGCGTAAACCGGCCGTCCGGGTAATCTTTCTGGCGCAATAGCTGCATGCCCAGGACATCGGTATAAAACGCCAGGGATTGCTCAAGATTGCCAACACGCAACATAGTGTGCAGAATGCGCATAACTGATTCTCCGTTAATGGTTAAAACAACAAGTGTATTTGGTGGCCACCGATGGTAGTGCCCGTTAGCGTTGCCTGTCCGTATTCTATGGTGCATGGCCGCCCAGAAACGGCATCACGCCGGGTCTGAACTGGCGCAGCCGGGCTTTGGCCTGCTGAAAATCGGGCATGAGCTGCCTGACTACCTGCCAGAAGGCTTCACTGTGGTTCATTTCAATCAGGTGGGCGACTTCATGGGCAACAACATAGTCCATCAGGGCCTGCTCAAAGTGTATCAGGCGCCAGTTCAGGCGAATGCGCCTGGCGCTGGTGCAAGAACCCCAGCGTGTCTTGGCTGAAGACAAGGTCCACCCCTGCAGAGTCTGGCCACTTTTGTGCAGATAATAATCCAGCCGTTGCTGGAGCACGTGGCGAGCCTGTTGCTGCAGCCAGGCGTGTACATGGTCCTGTACGCGCTGCATGTCGGCGTCTACGGGCAGCGCGACTTTTAGATGCGTGCAGGCAGCGTCGGATCCAGTACCGGGTGGAACAAGTTCGGTCGTCTTGGTGTGTCCAAGGGCTAGCGTAATCTGCCTGCCCAGATAGGGGATGTGTCCGCCGTCGGACCAGATACGGTCTAGCGTACGTTGCTGACTCAGAAAAAGCTGACGTTCGCGCAGTTTGCTGATGATCCAGGGGGCACGTTGCCGTATGCACTCATCAATTTGTGCAAGTGTCGACCAGGAGGGTGCCGTTACGCGCAGTTCAGCGTCGTCAATCACAAGACCGATGCTGCGCCGCCGTGATCGTTTCAGCGTGAAGCCTATGGGTTGGCTTGCCGTGTTGACAATGCGCCACTGTACGCCTGCCGGCAGTGGATTGGGCGGGCCCATGGGCAGGTCAAACAGGTCAGTTTGCAGGGGGTGTGTCATAGAGCTCAGGATTGAGCTGGCGCATTTCGGCCTCAATCCAGTCCTGAACACGCCTGTTCAGCTCATCGGCTGTCATGCCTGCTGGATCGATAGGCGGGCCGAATGAAACGGTGATCGTACCGGCCTGTTTGATCCACGCGCGGCGGGGCCAGCGCAGGCCGGCATTGTGTGCAATTGGAATGACTGGCGTGCCGGTACGCACGGCCAGGCGCGCACCACCAGGCTTGTAGCGGCCTGCGGTTCCAGGTGCTGTGCGGGTGCCTTCGGGAAACAGCAGTGGCCAGCGCCCCTCATTGATCCGCTGCTGGCCGATACGCACGACCTGTTCGAACGCATCCCGCCCGCGTGAGCGGTCAATGGGGATCATGCGAAGCAGGGCCAGACCCCAGCCAAAAAATGGAATGCGGTGCAGCTCTTTTTTGTAGACAAAGCAAACCTGGCGCGGCATGAACGCGGGAAAGTATAAGGTTTCCCAGGCAGACTGATGCTTTGACAGCAAGATGACCGGGCCATCCGGAAGGTTGTCCCAGCCCTTGGTTTGCCAGCGTATGCCGAGTATGACGCGCGCAGCGTGTATTGCCAGACGCGGCCAGCCAACGGTAAGCCGATAACGCCAGACCAGTGGCAGAGGTGCCCAGATCAGACAGGCAAATGCGTACGGAATGACGGTGACAATAAGTACAAGCTGATACACAAAGGCACGTATCCACGCCATATCAGGGCTCCTGTGCCAGTAGTGTGTCGACCACGGCAGCCAGATTGTCGCGTGTGTGTAGTGCGCGTGGGCATTGAGGGTCACGGCGGGTTTTTTGTCCATTGCCGGTTAGCACCAGCCAGGGCAGACAGCCCGTAGCTTGGCTGGCCTGTATGTCCCGCAACGAGTCGCCCACCGCAGGCACTCCAGCTAGTGATGTGTCGTATCGGTAAGCGATATCGTGGAACAGCCCCGGTAACGGCTTGCGGCACTGGCAGCCTTCGTCCGGGCCATGTGGACAGGCAAAAATGGCGTCAATACGGCCGCCTGCCGCAGCGACTTCCTGACGCATTTTTGTGTGGATGTCTGTCAGGGCACTGGTAGTGATCAGGCCGCGTGCCACGCCGGATTGATTGGTGGCAACCACCACGCGCCATCCCGCCTGTGTCAGGCGTGCAATGGCCTCCAGACTGCCAGGCAGGGCCTGCCATTCATCCGGCGTTTTGATGTAGGCGTCACTGTCATGATTGATGACGCCATCGCGGT
>DAHVSI010000132.1 GCA_027324645.1 Castellaniella sp.
CAGTTTTCCGCTGGGGGCCGCTGTGGCGGCCACACTCATCAGTGTTGGATGGAATCCATTCTGGGCAACAATCATGGCGACGGTGGCGGGTGGCATGGCCGGCGCCGTAACGGGCTGGCTCAACGTGCGGTTGCGCATCATGGATCTGCTGGCCAGCATTCTCATGATGATCGCTTTGTATTCGGTTAATTTGCGGATCATGGGAAGGCCCAACGTTCCGCTTATTACCGAGCCCACGGTCTTCTCCCTCTTGCAGCCACAGTTTCTTGACGACTACATTGCCAGGCCCCTCATACTGCTGGTTGTTGTCATCGTCGCCAAACTGCTGCTTGACTGGTTTTTTGCCACTCAGACAGGTCTGGCCATGCGGGCTACCGGTTCCAATCCGCGTATGGCGCGGTCACAGGGCGTGACTACCGGAGCTATGGTGTTAACGGGCATGGCAATATCCAATGCATTGTGCGCTCTGGCCGGCGCGCTGTTTGCCCAGTCACAGGGGGGTGCGGACATCTCCATGGGTATCGGCACGATCGTCATTGGTCTGGCTGCCGTCATCGTGGGCGAGAGCATCATGCCATCGCGCCGGCTCATTATTACAACGCTCGCCGTTATTGTGGGTGCCGTGCTTTACCGGTTCTTTATTGCGCTTGCCTTAAACGCCGACTTTATTGGGCTGAAGGCGCAAGACCTTAACCTGGTGACGGCAATACTAGTCACCGTTGCATTGGTGCTGCCATTGCTCAAACAAAGGCTGCGCGGCAAAACAAGGGTGTAGCATGCTGTCTGTCCAAGACGTTCAAATCACGTTCAACCCGGGCACGCCAATAGAAACGCGTGCGTTACGCGGGGTGTCCCTCGACATTGCTGGTGGCCAGTTTGTCACGGTCATCGGCTCAAACGGTGCGGGCAAGTCTACGCTTCTTAATGCCGTATCAGGTGAGCTTGATATTGATTCCGGCTCAGTCAACATTGATAACGTAGATGTCACCAGCCAGTCTGTCTGGCAGCGCGCTACGCGGGTGGCCCGGGTCTTTCAGGACCCAATGGCCGGTACCTGTGAAGACCTCACCATAGAGGAGAATATGGCTCTGGCAGCTGGTCGCGGGCTGCCCCGTGGACTAAGAAAAGCAGTCAGGCACGACATGCGTGATGAATTTCGTGAACGGCTCGCCACTCTGGGCTTGGGCCTTGAGAACAGGCTTACGGATCGCATCGGGTTGCTGTCTGGCGGGCAGCGGCAGGCGGTGAGTCTGCTCATGGCATCATTGCGTCCGTCCCGTATCTTGCTACTGGATGAGCACACGGCAGCGCTAGACCCTCGTACTGCAGAATTTGTTCTTGACCTTACCCGCACCATTGTGGCCGACCATGCGCTAACTACCATGATGGTGACACACAGCATGAAACAGGCACTAGAGGTGGGCGAGCGCACAATCATGTTGCACCAGGGCAACATTGTGCTCGATGTTGCGGGCTCCGAGCGCAGCGGCATGCAGGTTTCTGACCTGCTGGACCGGTTCGAGCGTAATCAGGGCGTTACACTGGCAGACGACAGTCTGTTACTTGGCTGATTGTGACCTTATTTGTCCGGTGTCAGTCCACTGTGCAGAAATACTGTGTAATGGTTATATAGCCCAGCGATAGGCCAGTTTGGCCTATACTTGCGGTTTCACAAAATGTCGTTACGGTTGCTCGTTTCTGACCGTTCCATCCTGTAACGGAGTCACCACATGTTTCATGTTTGGCGGCCAACCCGGTATTCAGCCGGTGCTGCGGCCCTGTCTTTGTTGTTTCTGCTAACGGCGTGTTCGCAAGAACCCGAATCGTCACAACAAGATATGAAGGTGCCAGTCAGTGTAGTCGAGGTCCAGCCGGCCGAGACAGAGATTACCACTGATTTGCCTGGGCGCGTGGAGGCGGTCAAGGACGCAGAAATCAGGGCTCGTGTAACCGGTATAGTCAACGAAATTAACTTCCGTCAGGGCTCTGATGTTGAAGAGGGGGACCGGCTGTTTACGATCGATCCGGCTCCTTACATTGCTGCGCGTGACCAAGCCAGTGCCCAGCTGGAACAGGCTAAAGCCGATATTCAGGCGGCTGAATCGCTGGCCAATCGCTATGCCAAGCTAATCGAACGTAACGCCGTGAGCCAGCAGGAGTATGACAACGCCCGTGCCAAAGCAGCTCAGGGCAGGGCGGCCATTGCCGGTGCAGAAGCGGCCTTGCAAAATGCCGAGATTGACCTGGGCTACACCGAGGTAACCTCACCTATTAGTGGTCGTATCGGTAAATCATTGGTGACCGAAGGGGCACTGGTCAGCGCCAACAATGCCACCCTGATGGCGCAGGTGCAGCAACTCGATCGCGTCTATGTCGACATCACCCGGTCAACGTCCGAGCTGGCCGCCTTGCGCAAAGCGCTAGACAGCGGCGAGCTGCGCCAAAACTCCGATGGTCATGCAGTAGTGACCGTGTTGCTCGAAGACGGCACGCCTTACGAACATCTGGGCGAGTTGCTGTTCTCCGGTGTCACGGTCAATCCCGGCACCGGTCAGGTCAGCCTGCGTGCCGAAGTGCCCAACCCAGATCAGGTTCTTTTGCCCGGCATGTACGTTCGGGTCAGAATCCCACAGGGCATTGACGACAACGCACTGGTGGTGCCCGACCAAGCGATTCAACGCGGCGCCGATGGCATGAGCACGCTCATGCTGATCAAGGAAGGTAAGGTGACGCCTGTCGCCGTGTCCACGGGTGTTCGGGCACAAGGGGGCACAGTGATTACCAAGGGGCTTGAAGCTGGCGATACCGTCATGGTTGAAGGCTTTCAAAAAGCCCGACCAGGTACGCCTGTCGAACCCATGCCTTGGAAAGGCAATGCCAAGGACAAGGATGACTCACAGGCCGAGCACCAGCAAGGTGAGCTGCCAGAGGAAGAGGAAGCTCCTGCCGAGGCGGATGCGCAACAAGATAACGACGCTTTGGAACAGTAAGCGCTTATGCCACAGTTTTTTATTGATCGTCCCATTTTTGCGTGGGTAGTTGCATTAGCGATTACGCTTGGTGGCTTGCTGGCTATTCCCGGCATGCCAGTTTCACAGTACCCGGAGGTTGCACCCCCCGCGATTGAAATTACCGCAACCTATCCAGGTGCCTCCGTTGACGACGTCTCAAACTCGGTTGCCAGCATCATCGAGAACGAGCTCAACGGCGCTAAGGGACTGCTGTATTACGAGTCCGTGAGCGACTCGTATGGGCGCGCGCAAATCAAGGTCACTTTCGAGCCTGGCACTGACCCCGATATGGCTCAGGTCGACGTCCAGAACCGTATTTCAAACGTCACGGCCAAGCTGCCTTCTGCGGTTGTCGAGCAAGGGCTTAAGGTAGAGCAGGCCAATACCGGCTTCCTGCTGGTTGTTGCCATGTCGTCCACTGACGGCACCATGAACGAAACGGCTATTGCCGACTACATTACCCGTAATATTCAAAACCCCATCTCGCGTGTGCCGGGCGTGGGTAAATTTCAGCTGTTTGCCGCGCCACGGGCCATGCGCATATGGGTCGATCCACAAAAGCTGGTTGGTTTCGACCTAAGCATGGCTGAGGTCAATCAAGCCATTTCCAACCAAAACATGGTGGTGTCCGGCGGCATTCTGGGCTCACCACCTAACCCTGAAGATCAACGGGTTGCTTCCCCCATTGTTGTCAACGGTCAGCTTGAAAGTGTTGACGAATTCAGTGACATCGTGCTGCGCGCCATGCCGGATGGGTCAACGGTCAGGTTGTCCGATGTGGCACGTATCGAAGTCGGCGCCGATACCTATCAGTTCGGGGCGCGGCTCAACGGCAAGCCTACGGCGGCGTTTGCCATTTCGCTCACGCCGGATGCCAACGCCTTGTCAACGGCCGAGGGCATTGCCGACAAAATGGACGAACTGGCCGAGTTTTTCCCCGACAAC
>DAHVSI010000146.1 GCA_027324645.1 Castellaniella sp.
CCTGGTTGCCCGATTCCATGGAAGGCCCCACACCCATTTCAGCCCTGATCCACGCAGCGACCATGGTCACTGCTGGTATCTTCATGGTGGCGCGCTTCTCGCCGGTATACGAGCATTCCGCCACGGCGCTGTCGCTCATGATCGTGATAGGTGCCATTGGCGCCCTGTTTCTGGGTATTCTGGGCGTCGTGCAAAACGACATCAAGCGGGTCGTGGCGTATTCCACGCTCTCGCAGCTGGGCTACATGACGGTAGCGCTGGGGGCGTCAGCCTATTCGGCCGCTATTTTCCACCTCATGACGCACGCTTTCTTCAAAGCGTTGCTTTTCCTGGGGGCGGGTTCGGTCATTATTGGCATGCACCACGACCAGGATATCCGCAATATGGGGGGCCTGCGCCGCCACATGCCCATCACGTGGATCACGTTTTTGCTTGCCACGCTGGCACTGGTGGGTACGCCGTTCTTTGCAGGGTACTACTCCAAAGAGCACATTATTGAAGCCGCCGGCGAGGCCGGTGTCTGGGGGGCAAGCTTTGCCTATTACGCCACCCTGATCGGTGTGTTTGTCACGTCACTGTATTCCTTCCGGGTGTACTTCCTGGTCTTCCATGGCAAGCCGCGGTATGACGAATCTGCCAAGGTGTCCGAGTCACCGGGCGTGGTGACGGTGCCGCTGGTGCTGCTGGCCATTCCGTCCGTGATTGCGGGCGCATGGTTTGTGGGCTCCATGCTGTTTGGTGACTTTTTTGATGGCGTGATTGCCGTCTTGCCCGAGCATCCGGCCATGGCCGAGCTGGCCGGCCGCTGGGAAGGCTGGGTGGCCTATGCCCTGCATGGCTTTGTCACGCTGCCGTTCTGGCTGGTGGTGGCGGGCTTTGTGGTTGCCTGGTACGGCTATGTCATCAATCCGGCGTTGCCGCCGGCCATCCATCGCCGGCTGCGCATAACCAACCGCATTCTGGACAACAAATATTATGCCGACTGGTTTAACGAGCAAGTCGTGGCGCGCTTTGCGCGGGCCCTGGGCCGTGGCTTCTGGCAGGCGGGTGACCGCGGCCTGATAGACGGCTTGGTCATTAACGGCAGCGCACGGGTGGTCGGCATGGTGGCGGCCCTGAGCAGGCATCTGCAGTCGGGTTACATCTATCACTACGCCCTGGCAATGATCCTCGGGATGATTGTTTTCTTAACCTTTTTCGTACTGACGGTTCTTTGATGGCTGGCGATATGGCGTCTTCTACTTTTCCCTGGCTAACGCTCGCGATATTTGTGCCCATCGTGACCGGTCTGGTCGTACTTCTGGTGGGGCGTGACGAACACCCCGGCCCCACCCGCATGTTGTCTTTGGCAGGCTCGGTACTGGGGCTGCTTGTGACCATACCGCTGTATACCGGGTTCAATCCCGATACGGCCGATATGCAGTTTGTAGAGAAAACCTCCTGGATTGAAACCTTTGCCGTGAATTACCACCTGGGTATTGACGGCATCTCGCTGTGGTTTATCTTGCTCACGGCGTTTATCACGGTCATTGTCGTGCTGGCGGGCTGGGAGGTCATCACCAGTCGCGTGTCGCAGTACATGGCGGCATTCCTGATTCTCTCGGGGCTCATGATTGGGGTGTTTGCCGCCCTGGACGGCATGCTGTTCTACATTTTCTTTGAAGCCACCCTGATCCCCATGTATCTGATTATCGGGGTGTGGGGCGGCCCGCGCCGGGTGTATGCTGCATTCAAGTTCTTTCTGTATACGCTGCTGGGCTCGCTGCTGACGCTGGTTGCCTTTATCTATCTGTGGCATGCGGCCGACGGCTCGTTCGATATCCTGACCTGGCATCAGACGCCGGTGGCTTATACGCCGCAAATCCTGCTGTTTATTGCCCTGTTTGCCGCTTTTGCTGTCAAGGTGCCCATGTGGCCGGTGCATACCTGGTTGCCCGACGCCCACGTCGAAGCGCCCACGGGCGGGTCGGTCGTGCTAGCCGCCATTATGCTTAAGCTGGGGGCTTACGGGTTTGTGCGGTTCTCGCTGCCCATTTTGCCCGACGCCTCACATAGCCTGGCGGGCATCATGATTGCGCTGTCGCTCATTGCCGTCATCTACATTGGGCTGGTGGCCATTGTGCAGGACGACATGAAAAAGCTGGTGGCCTACTCGTCTGTGGCCCACATGGGCTTTGTCATCCTGGGCTTTTTTGTATTCAACACGGCAGGCCTTGAAGGCGCCATTGTGCAAATGATCTCGCACGGTTTCGTGTCGGGCGCCATGTTCCTGTGTATTGGGGTACTGTACGACCGCATGCATACCCGGCAAATTGCCGATTACGGTGGTGTGATCAACGTGATGCCGCGGTTTGTCACGCTGTTTTTACTGTTTTCCATGGCCAACAGCGGCCTGCCCGCTACCAGTGGGTTTGTGGGCGAGTTCTCGGTCATCCTTGGTGCGGTCAAGCATAACTACTGGGTGGGGCTGCTGGCGGCAACGTCCTTAATCCTCGCAGCGTCGTATTCGCTGTGGATGTTCAAGCGCATCGCGTTTGGTGAAATCGCCAACGATCAGGTCCGGGCCATGCCCGACCTGTCCCCGCGAGAGTTCTTCATCCTGGGGGTAATGGGCATCATGGTGCTGTTTATGGGGATCTACCCCAAACCGTTTACAGACGTCATGCACGTCTCGGTGGACGCACTGCTGCAACACGTCTCACTTTCGAAACTGTAGGTCGAAACGATCATGCAAAATTCATTTCAGTTCGCGCTGGCGATGCCCGAAATTCTGCTGTTGCTGATGGCGTCGGCTGTGTTGTTGATTGATGCGTTCTGGGCTTCGGGGCGCCGGCAGCTTACGTTCTCACTTAGTGTGGCAGCGCTGGTTGTCCTGACCGTCGTGACCCTATGGCAGTGGGGAACGGGCGTGCGTGGTGCAACGTTTAATGGCCTGTATGTGGTCGACCC
Source organism: Castellaniella sp. (assembly GCA_027324645.1). Lineage (GTDB taxonomy): Bacteria > Pseudomonadota > Gammaproteobacteria > Burkholderiales > Burkholderiaceae_B > JAJYRX01. The sequence continues at coordinate 2,950 of DAHVSI010000146.1, forward strand.
GCTATCGCACTTTCTGAAACTGTTGTCATACATTACCGTGTTTGCCACGCTGGTCTATGGCCGCAGCTATGCCGAAGTCCGCGACATGACGTCAAGAGGCGGGGAACTGTATTCGCTGACTCTGCTTGCGCTGCTGGGTCAGCAAGTCATGATCTCTGCCGGCAGCATGCTCATGGTTTACCTGGGCGTCGAGCTCATGTCGTTTTCGCTGTATGCCCTGATCGCGATTCGCCGCGAACACGGCATGGCAATTGAAGCGGCCATGAAATACTTTTTGCTGGGCGCACTGGCGTCGGCCGTGCTGCTGTATGGCATGTCCATGATTTACGGTGCCACCGGCGAACTGGATCTGGCACGCATTGCCTGGGCCGTCAAGAATGGCGATGCCGAGCATCTGCCACTGGTCTTTGGCGTGGTATTCATTGTGTCTGGTCTGGCGTTCAAGCTGGCCGCAGCGCCGTTTCATATGTGGACGCCCGATGTCTATCATGGCGCACCTACTACGGTCACGCTTATCGTCGCGGCTGCGCCCAAGTTTGCGGCCCTGGTCATTACGCTGCGCCTATTAATCGAAGGCCTGCACGGCATTGCTGTCGACTGGCAGCCCATGCTGGTCATTCTGGCGGTGTTGTCACTGGCAGTCGGTAACATCACGGCTATTGCGCAAACCAATTTCAAGCGCATGCTGGCGTACTCCAGTATTTCGCATATGGGGTTTGTGTTTCTGGGGCTGTTGTCCGGCGTGGTCGAGGGGCACCCTGTGGTGGCTTCGGAAGCCTACGGCGCCTCACTGTTCTACATGATCAGCTATGTGCTGACCACACTCACCACCTTTGGCCTGATCTTGCTGCTTAGCCGCAAAGGCTTTGAGTGCGAAAACATTGCTGACCTGAAGGGGCTTAACCGGCGCGATCCCATCCTGGCGGGTGTGCTGCTGGTGTCCATGTTTTCGCTTACCGGCATTCCGCCCATGGTGGGCTTTTACGCCAAGCTGGCGGTCTTGCAGGTACTGGTGGGCGCAGGCTACGTATGGCTTGCCGTGCTGGCAGTCATGTTGTCGCTGGTTGGTGCTTTCTACTACCTGCGGGTCGTTAAAATGGCGTACTTTGACGACCCGGCGCCGGATGCAGGCCCCATTCAGCGCAGTCCTGGTACACAGGGTGTCATGTCCATCAACGGGTTGCTCGTGATTGGACTGGGCATATTGCCAGGCGGCCTGATGGCGCTATGTGTGCGGGTTATTGAATCATCACTGTTTTTCTAAGAGGCAGGTGAATGGAGCAGTCTTCAGCCGTCTGGCTGGTCATCCTTCTGGCGCTTGTAACGGCTAATGTGCCGTTCGCGCTGCAACGTCCTTTGTTGGCTTTGCCCTGGGCGCAACCAGGCGAGCCGCGCCGGCCCATGGTGCTGCGCTGGCTGGAAAGCCTGGTGTTCCTGGGCTTGCTGGGTGGCACCGGATTTGTGTTTTTCCGACTTATTAGCGATGCGCTGGTGCTGGGCGATGCCGCGTCTATTGCCCTGTTTGCACTGAAAATCACGGCTTATATTGTGCTGTGCGGCCTGATCATGGCGTACCCGGGCTGGCGTGCGCGCGGGCACGAGGTGCAAAAGTCCTTTCTTGTCAGGCTGATTGAAGTACTGGTGCTTTACGGCCTGTGCGGTACGCTGGCCATGGCCCTTGAAGACAACCTGGGCAACCGGTTTGAGCAGACCTGGGAGTTCTACGCCATTACAGGCAGCCTGTATGTGGTGTTGGGCTACCCGGGCTTTGTATTGCGTTACCTGATGCGCAGGCGGCGCCGTACACCGGCGCGCTCGTCCAAAACAGCAGCCGCCCGGCAGGGCAGCTCACAGGGGCCGGTTAAAAACTTACCCGAAACCAGTTAAGAACGGCATCCAGTGGGCTCGCGTTCAGGGCGAACCGGGCCTGCTCCTGCACGACCGGCTTGGCACGGTAGGCTACCGAATAATGGGCATGCGCCAACATAGGTAAGTCATTGGCACCATCCCCGATGGCAATGATTTGTTCTGGCTCGGCTCCCAGGGTCGTGGCCAGCGCTTGCAAATGCCTCGCTTTGGCCTGACCATCGACAATGTCACCCAGCACTCGGCCAGTCAGCAAACCGTCCTTGACCTCCAGCGTATTGGCATGGCAGTGGTCCAGCCCTAGACGCTCACGCAATTTTTCTGTAAAAAAGGTAAAACCGCCTGATACCAGCAAGGTAGTCAGGCCATGGCGTTTGGCCGTAGCAACAAGTTTTTCGGCGCCAGGGTTAAGCTGCAGCCGTTGGGTATAGACATCGTCTAGGGCAGTGTGAGGCACACCCTCAAGCAGCGCCACACGGCGGCGCAGGCTCTCGGAAAAATCCGTGATCTCGCCCCGCATGGCCGCTTCGGTGATGGCAGCTACTTCTTGTTTGCGCCCTACAGCGGCGGCAATTTCGTCAATGCATTCAATACTGATCAACGTGGAGTCCATGTCCATGGCCAGGATACGGCAATCACGCAGCAGCCGGATCTGGTCCAGGAATGCGTAGTCCATGTGCCATTGTTGGCACAGTTCCTGCACCTCGGCCTGTTGTGTCACGCTCGATTCAGCCTCAAGCAGCCGCACGGCGGTGACCGGGCCGGCGCTGCCCAGTTCTTGAATGCCCTCGGCATTGACGATGGCAGCGAGTTTTTCGATGTTGGCAGAAAGCAGGTTGGGAGACTGAAGAATAAGGTGTGACATGGCAAGCCAGGTGAACAGAATCAAAAAACGAAGAGGGCCTCATAATAACCGGACGGCCGTCGTGTGAATTTTGCGATTCGGGGCACGATCATGGCATCATGAGCGGTACGATGCCAGCCGGCGGCCGGCATCATGTTTTATGGGTCTGAATAAGGAATAATCTATGTCTGAAGAAATCTGGTTGACCTCACTGATTACCGACACACCGCAACAGGGGTTTGAGCTGGCCATCAAGCTATCACGCATGGGCGTCAAATACACGCAGCAGTCGGCCGAGGTGCGCGACCGGCTGCGCAATATCTACGAGGACGACGCCGACGCGCTGATTGCTTCGTCGCAAGTGGTGGCCATTAACTACCAGACTGTGGCGGCGGCGAATAACTACTGGAAGTAAGCTCGCGCAGCAGCTGCCGGATTTTGTCGGCGCGGGCACGGGCATCACTGCCAGGCTTCATGGTCATCCTGAGCCGATCGGGGCCCGATAGTCGTACATCGCGGCGCTGCTGAACCAGTTCGATCAGGCGGACCGGGTCTATATCCGGTTCGGCCACAAAGTGGATGAGCGTCTCTTGTGGGCCGGCATCAATTTTCATGACGCCGGCTTGTTCCGCCAGCAGGCGCAGGCGGTGGGTGGCCAGCAGGTTTTCCGCCGCGTCGGGCAAGCGCCCATAGCGGTCAATCAGTTCTTCACGGGCCCGAATCAAGTCGTCTTCGTCGCGGGCGTGCGACAGCATTTTGTAGTGGCCCAGCCGCGCGTTCACGTCCGGGCAGTAGTCGGCCGGCAGCAGCGCGGGTTCGTGCAGGTTGACCTCGCACGCCGTATCAAAGGGCGATTCCAGGTCCGGCTCCTTGCCTTCCTTGAGCGCCTTCACGGCTGTGTTCAGCATGTCTGAATACATGGAAAAGCCGACTTCGTGAATGTCGCCTGACTGGGCATCGCCCAGCACTTCGCCGGTTCCGCGAATTTCAAGGTCGTGCATGGCCAGGAAAAAGCCGGCCCCCAGTTCTTCCATGGCTTGAATGGCCTCCAGGCGCTTCTTGGCGTTGCGCGTCATGGCGTCTTCGCCGGGGGTAAGCAGGTAGGCATAGGCCTGATGGTGCGAGCGGCCAACCCGACCACGCAGCTGGTGCAGTTGGGCCAGCCCCAGCCGGTCGGCACGGTGGATGATGATGGTATTGGCCGTGGGCACATCAATGCCGGTTTCAATAATGGTGGTGCATAGCAATACGTTGGTGCGTTGCTGGTAAAAGTCTTTCATGACTGCTTCCAGCTCGCGTTCGGGCATCTGGCCATGTGCCACCGCAATGCGGGCCTCGGGCACCAGTTCCTCGAGCCGTGCCCGCTGGTTCTGGATGGTCTCGACTTCGTTATGCAGGAAGTACACCTGGCCCCCGCGCTTCAGTTCGCGCAGCAGCCCTTCACGAATGGTGCTGCCATCTTCGCGGCGTACAAAGGTTTTGATGGCCAGCCGCTTTTCAGGGGCGGTGGCAATCACTGACAGGTCGCGTATGCCTTCAAGCGACATGCCAAGCGTACGGGGAATGGGCGTCGCGGTGAGGGTCAGGACATCCACTTCGGCCCGCAGGGCCTTGAGTGCCTCTTTCTGGCGCACGCCAAAGCGGTGTTCTTCATCAATCACAACCAGCCCCAGCTGTTTGAACTTGACGTTGCGGGACAGAATTTTGTGCGTACCGATGACAATATCGACGCTGCCGTCAGCTAGCCCTTCCACGGCAGCATTAACCTGCTTGGAGGAACGAAAGCGCGACAGCTCAGCCACATTGACCGGCCAGCCGGCGAAGCGGTCCATAAAGGTTTGCGCGTGCTGCTCGGCCAGCAGGGTAGTAGGGCACAGCACGGCCACCTGTTTGCCGTCCATGACCGCAACAAACGCGGCCCGTAGGGCCACCTCGGTCTTGCCGAATCCGACATCACCACATACCAGGCGGTCCATGGGGCGGCCGCTGGTCATGTCATTCACCACAGCCTGGATGGCTTCGGCCTGGTCCGGGGTTTCCTCAAAATCGAAGTCTTCGGCAAAAGTTGCGTAATCCTCAGGGGCCAGCTTGAACACGTGGCCTTCGCGTGCCGCTCGCTGGGCGTACAGCGCCAGTAATTCGGCGGCTGCGTCGCGTACCTGGCGTGCCGCCTTGCGCCGTGCCTTTTCCCACTGACCCGACCCCAGCTGGTGCAGGGGGGCGGTTTCCGGGTCGGCACCACTGTAGCGCGATATCAGGTGTAGCTGCGACACGGGGACGTACAGCGTGCTGTCCTGTGCATAGGCCAGATGCAAAAATTCCATCTGCCCTTCGCCCAGGTCCATTTCAATCAGCCCGCAGTAACGGCCAATCCCATGCTGAACGTGTACCACCGGGTCGCCCTCGCGCAACTCGGACAGGTCGCGCACCATGGCTTCGACGTCAGAGTGCTGGGTACGCTGGCGGCGTTGGCCGGTGGTGCGGACCTGGGTAGGGTACAGGTCATTTTCCGTGAGCAGCAGTAGCTGGCGTTCAAGGACTGTAAAACCGCTGGTCAGTGGGGCCACCACAATGGACAGGGCGGCGTCGCTGTCCAGTGCTTGGGCCAGCGACGGGTCATCCGTGTCGGGGTGAATGTCGAAGCCGCTCAGCATGTCGACCACTGTTTCCCGGCGCCCGGCTGAGTCAACACACAAAATAATGCGTTGCTGGTTATCTTGCAGCAGGGCGCGCAGACGGGCCACCGGGTCCTCTGCACGGCGGCGCACC
>DAHVSI010000156.1 GCA_027324645.1 Castellaniella sp.
CATCGCATGCGACCTTGGCTGTTGCTGGGGCCGACGCTGACTGCCTATCTGTTTTTGCTGGTTGTGCCCGTCGCCTTTGTCGTGGTGTATTCATTCTGGCTTGGCAGCGCTACTGGTCTGGCCACCCGCGAGGTCACGCTGCAAAACTGGCAAGAGCTGATTGGGGACTCTTTTTATTGGGCCATTTTGTGGCAAACCCTGCGCATTGCCGTCATTGCCACCCTTGCCTGTGCGTTGGCGGGTTACCCCGTGGCCTGGTTTCTGGCGCGTAGCCGCATTCAGAACAAAACATTTCTTATTATCCTACTGTTGCTGCCCTTCTGGATCAGCTACATCATCCGCACCCTGTCGTGGATCAATATTCTGGGTGCCAAAGGCGTACTCAACACGGCACTGATGGCACTGGGGCTTATCGACAGCCCCCTGCAAATGCTCTACAACGAAGCTTCGGTCATATTGGGCCTGGTGCACTACCTACTGCCCTTCATGATTCTTAATATCTACGTAGCCCTCGATGGGCTGGACCGCCACATTGAAGATTCGGCAGCCACACTGGGGGCGCCGCCCTGGAAGGTATTTCTTGAGGTGTCGCTGCCCCTGTCCCTGCCGGGACTGGCTGCCGGCGGCCTGCTGTGCTTTGTGCTGGGTGCCGGCACATACGTGACCCCCATGATTCTTGGCGGACCGCAAAACGCCATGTTTGCCCAGCTTATCTATGACACCATTATCGTCCAGCTGGACTGGCCGATGGGGGCAACCTTATCCATATTGCTGCTGGCGCTATTGACCAGCATTGTGCTTATCTACAACCGCTATATTGGCCTGGGGCAGGTGTACCGGTCCCTGGCGGCCTGATCCAACCCGCGGAGAACACCCATGACCACTCCTTTGCGCTGGCGTCTGGTTAGGCTGACCACTGTTCTGGTCTACCTGTTCATGTTTTTGCCCATCGCGGCCGTCATTCTGCTGTCATTCAACCCCCAGCAATATGGCGGCCTCAGCCTGCAAGGCTTTAGTCTGCAGTGGTATCAAGAGCTCCAGCATAACGAAGCCATTCGCGCTGCAGCCAGAACATCGCTCACACTGGGGGCGCAAACCGCCATTATCTCGTCAATATTGGGGGTCATGGCCAGCATGGCCATGATGCGCTTTGACTTCCCAGGCAAAACGTTCATGAATGCTGTTCTGGTCATGCCCATCCTGATGCCGGAAGTGGTTCTGGGCGTCGCCCTGCTCCTGTTTTTGCGTTGGGCCTCCGTGCAGCGTTCTTATGCCCTGCTTCTTATGGGGCATGTATTGATTACGCTGCCTTTTGTCATCCTGGTTGTCCAGGCTAGGCTGGCAGGCCTGAAACGTGAATTTGAAGAAGCCGCACGCAGCCTGGGCGCCAACCCGCTTCAGACATTTTTTCAGATCACGCTGCCGCTTATCCTGCCCGCCGTACTGGCCGGCATGGTATTTGCCTTCACGATCTCATTCGACGACATCACCGCTACCCTGTTCTGGAAATCCGCCGGTACAGAAACCATACCCACACAAATTTTTGCCATGCTGCGCAACTCGATCAGTCCTCAAATCAATGCACTGGGCACACTCATGATCCTGTTAACAGCAGGGCTACCCCTATGCGCCGGACTTCTGGCGCGATACTTCCGGCGCGCACGCGTCTGAATACAACGGTATTTCACCCCAAGGAGGAGACACCATGCAACACGATGCAAACAAGACATCCCGCAGCCGTCTGCACACCAGCTGGACACGTCGCCGTTTCATGAACACCATGGCCGCTACCGGGGCAACACTGGGCCTGGCAGGCTACCCTTTGGCATCGCTGGCCAAGATCAAGGAGGTCCGCTTCGATGGCTGGGGCGGCAGTGTGTCGGACGCCCTGCGCAAACATGCTTTTGATCCCTACACAGAAAAAACCGGCATCAAGGTTGTGGACGGCACCTTTGCAGGGGTGGACGAGTTTTTTACCCGTGTACAAACTAGCCAGCCGGGCTCGTTTAACGTGTTTCATTCCAGCGGGGTTTTTGATTACGTGCGCTACCTGGATGCCGATCTGGATGTCACCCTGGACGAAGAGCGCATTCCCAACCTGGAAAACGTGCTGCCACGGCTGCTGGACCCCTTTCGCAAACTCTCTGACGGCGGCCTGTCCGCCATTCCTTATGACTACGGTACCACCGGCATCGCTTACAACAAGGAAGTCATCAGCGAAGACGAGATCAAGGAAAAAGGCGCTAAGATCCTGATTGATGAGACCTACGAAGGCAAGCTGGGGGGCATTAAAGACTGGCGCACACAGTGTTGGTATGGCGCCGTCATGAGCGACCAGGATCCCAATAATGTCGAAGACCTGGACGCCATGTGGGATGTGCTGCGCAAGCACCGCTCGTTGCTGCGCAAATACTGGACCTCCGGCGCCGACCTGATGGAGCTGATGTCCAGCGGCGAGATTGTTGCCACACACGGGTGGTCAGGACGTATTGCGGTACTGCAAAATGAAGGCCACCCCATTGGCTACTACGAGCCCGAAGACACGTTTGCGTGGCAGGAAGCCATGTTCGTGCTCAAAGGCAGCCCCATGGACGAAATCACCGAACTGCTGAATTTCATGCTGGAGCCGGACGTCGCCATCGCCGTTGCCGAAGCGCAGGGCTATCCCTCAGCCCTGGACCCAAACAAGGTCGATATGCCCGACAGCGTCACGTCGCTGCCGGCCTACGACCCATCCGGCAAACTTGAGGGCCGCACATTTGCCGACCCCCGCTACTGGAACGAAGTCCAGTCGGACTGGAGCAAGCAGTTCTCACGTATAGAAAGCGGTTTCTGACTATGGCTGAGTTCTCTGTTGAGCTCAAGGGAGTGCGCAAGCAATATGGACAGGTCGTGGCCGTTGAGGCTATGGACCTGTCCGTGCGCGAGGGCGAATTCTTGTCTTTCCTGGGGCCTTCAGGCTGCGGCAAGACCACGACGCTCAGAATGATTGCCGGCCTTGAAACACCCACCGCCGGCGACATTCTGGTGCGTGGCAAACGCATGAACGACATCCCGATTCATCGCCGCAATATTGGCCTGGTCTTCCAAAATTATGCGTTGTTCCCCCACCGTACCGTGTACCAGAACATTGCGTTTGGCTTGCGGTACCGCAAGTGCCCCAAAGCTGAAATTGAACGTCGGGTCGCTGACGTGCTGTCACTGGTGCAACTTGATGCCATGGCACAGCGCTACCCCGCAGAGCTGTCTGGTGGTCAGCAGCAGCGCGTCGCCCTGGCGCGGGCGATTGTGATCCGTCCCGATTTGCTGCTGCTTGACGAACCCTTGTCAGCACTTGATGCCAACCTGCGCGAAAGCATGCGTATTGAGCTCAAGCAAATACAGCGCGAAACGGGTATCACCACGTTGTTTATCACCCATGATCAGTCCGAAGCCCTGGCCATGTCTGACCGAATTGCCGTCATGAGTCAGGGGCGCGTTCAGCAGCTGGATGCGCCCCAGACGGTTTATAACCGGCCCGCCACCGAGTTTTGTGCCCGCTTTCTGGGTAATGCCAACCTGATGCCGGGCACCGTTGTCCAGGGCGAACCCGGCGCATGGCAGGTGCACTGTCTGGGCCAAACCTGGCACAGCACGTCGGATCGTATCTGGGAGGCTGGAGCATCGGTCACTGTGGTGTTGCGAGCCGAACACTTTAATGTGGCCGAGCCAGATGCCAGCCTGAACACGATATCGCTGACCATTGACCACGTGGATTACCTGGGCACCTCAGCGCATTATCTGGCACACACGGACAACGGCGAGCAGTTAGAACTGTTTGGCAGCGTGGGCCGGACTCCGCTGACTGCCGGCACGCGGCTGTCGGTAACCATCAATCCTGAGCACGTGGTGCTGCTGGAAGATGGGGCCGATAGCCCAGACGCTGCGACACCTGGTCAGCCATCTCCATGACAAAAGGCACATGATCACGGATGACTTGTTCATCTAGACGCTGTAGGGGTCCGGAAATGCCCAAGGCAGCCACCACCGTGCCATAAACGTCATGGATAGGCGCCGCCAGCCCCACGACCTGTTCACGCCATTCGCCCGTATTAACGGCGTACCCCAGCTTGCGTACTTGCTGCAGCTGGCGATCCAGCTCAGCTGCGGAGGTAATAGACTGCGGTGTATGTGCTTGCAGTGACTCGGCCGCCAAAGCGATATCCTCCACGCTGGCCCACGCCAGCATGGCCTTGCCCGTCGCCACACAGGCTGCCGGCGCCCGACCGGCAACCGCCGTGTACGCCCGCACAGGCTGTGGACTGTCAATCTTTTCTATATACAAGACATCGGCGCCATCCAGAATGGATAGGTGAACGGTTTCGTGCGTCACCGCCGCCAATTGCTCCATGAATGGCAGCGCCTCGGTACGCAAGTCCAGCCGGCGGTGAATACGCGCGCCCAGCTCCCATAGCTTGGTCGTCAGTTCGTAGCGCCCTACCGCCTCGACACGCCGCACATATCCCGCATGCACCAGTGTTTGCAGCAGCCGATGCACATTACTTTTGCCTAGCCCCAGATGTTCTGCCAGCTCGGTCACGCCCGAACTGCCCTCATCCTGGGACATGGCCTCCATGACAGCCAGGCCTTTCAGGAATGTTTTATCCACAGTGTGTCCTGGTCAGGATTGGGCGGCTTGCGCATAGCCCGAGACAAAGGGTTTGATTTCGCCAGTTTCCGGCACATACACGTGGCGTTCCACCTGCCCGATGTCCGCCCCATAAACATGAATGCTGATTGACACCCGGTCATCAAACGCATTGGATACCCGGTGGATGTCGCCAATGGAGGGCGACACGCAGTCGGTCATGCCAGGGCGTAATGTTTCGGAGCCCGTCTTGGCATAGGTGCCGTCCGCCTGCCGGGCGTAGCTCTCAGCCACCTCGGCGCCACGCAGCATGCCAATCACCCCCCAAACTGTATGGTCATGAACCGGCGTATGCTGGCCAGGGCCCCACACAAAGCTAACCACCGAAAAACGGCCGCGCGGACACGCATACAGACAATACTGCTGGTAATAATCAGGATGCGGCCGGGTGTAGGCGTCGGGCAGCCAATCGTCTTGGGACACCAGGTCTGCCACCAGAGCCTGTGTTTGCGCCAGTACCGCAGGCTCATCACTGCCATGGGCGCTGACAACGCTATCCAGTTCGCGCACGAACTGGTCGAATCGTTCTGAAATCATGCTGCGTACTCCATCGTGTTTTCCTCAAGGCCGGGCCAGCATTGTGCATTGACGTGTTGACCAACGTCAGTTTACGATACCCTATTATCAGAACAACGTTCTAAATACTAGAACTTATTGAGTGGTCTTTATGATCCAGGAAAATACGCTATCCGGTATTCAGGTACTGGAAATTTGCAATGTGGCCGCCGGCCCTTATTGCGGCATGCTGCTGGCCGACATGGGCGCAGATGTCATCAAGGTCGAAAACCCGTCTGGAGGCGACACGCTGCGTAGCTGGGCGCCCATCACCGATGGCTATAGCGAGAACTTTGCCTCGCTCAACCGCAACAAGCGATCCGTCACGCTTAATCTTAAAGACCCGGATGACCTGGCGCGTATGCACGCACTGGTCGCTCAGGCCGACGTCCTGCTGGAAAATAACCGGCCCGGCGTCATGGAACGCCTGCAACTGGGGTACGAGCAGCTTCGCCAAATCAATCCACGGTTGGTATATTGCTCCATATCAGCTTATGGCCAATCCGGGCCACGCAGTCGCGAAGGCGGCTTTGATCTGACCTTGCAGGCCATGAGCGGCCTGATGAGCGTCACGGGCACCCCGGGTGGCGACCCCATTAAATGTGGCGTGCCCGTGTGCGATTTTGCGGCCGGCCTATACGGCGCATTCGCCATTAGCAGTGCCCTGCATGCCGTCAATCGCGACGGCCAGGGCACGCATATCGATGTCTCCATGCTGGGCGCCACCATGGGCATCGCAGCACTGCAAACTTCCCAATATTTTGGTACTGGCCAAGACCCTCAACCGCTGGGCTCGGCACACCCACGCAACGCACCTTACCAGGTGTTCCGCTGCAAGGATGGCCACTTTGGCATGGCTGCAGGGAACAATACCCTGTGGCAGGCCGTGTGCCAGGTCGTCAACAGGCCTGATCTGGCTGACGACCCCCGCTTTCCGGACCCAACCGCCCGGGCCGCCAATCAGGAGGCCCTGCGCGATATTCTTGAAGCCATTTTCATTCATGACACGGCTGCCACCTGGCTTGATCGCTTCAACCAGGCAGGCGTGCCTTGCGCGCCACTCAATACCTACTCGATGGTGCTTGAAGACCCGCAAGTGCAACACATGGACTGGGTCCAAAATCTCGAGTTGCCCAACGGCGTGGAAACTCGCACATTTGCTTCGCCCTTACGCTTTAACGACCGCACCAGCAGCATTCGCCAGCGCCCGCCTGCTTTAGGCGAACATAACGCTGAGGTCTTTGCCGATCTGCCTCAAGGCAATCACTCATGACAGCGCCCGTCCTACTGTGCGAAGCGCCTACGGCGGACGCCAGAATCTTGACACTTAACCGGCCTGACAAACGCAACGCCTTGTCTGACGAACTGGTTGGTGCGCTGCTGGAGGCCGTTGAACAGGCCCGCCAGGACAACGTGTCAATGCTGGTTTTGCGTGGTAATGGCCGCAGCTTTAGCGCCGGCTTTGATCTGTCTGATCTGGACACGGTGTCGCAGGCAGACTTGCTGTGGCGTTTTGTGCGGGTACAGCAGTTGCTTACGGCCATACAAGCGTACCCCGGACTGACCATTGCACAGGTACAGGGCCGCAATTTTGGTGCGGGCTGCGATCTCATGGCTGCCTGCACTGTTCGCGAGGCCACCTCCGGCGCCCGTTTTCGAATGCCAGGCGTTTTGTTTGGGCTTATTCTTGGCACCCGCCACCTGGGCACCCTCATCGGCCAAAGCCAGGCCAAACGGCTGCAGCTGACGACCGCCGAAATCACCGCGCCCGAAGCCAAAGAGCTGGGCCTTATCACCCGTGTGGTCGACCACGACCCCACCTTCGACGATTCGGTCGCCACTGCCTGCGCAAGGTTGACCGCACACA
>DAHVSI010000179.1 GCA_027324645.1 Castellaniella sp.
GGCCAGCACTGATGATATTTATATCTCGCCTTCCCAGATCCGTCGTTTCAATTTACATACAGGTGATTCTGTAGAGGGGGAGGTACGTACGCCCAAGGATGGTGAGCGCTATTTTGCCCTCGTCAAGGTAGACAAGGTCAACGGCATGCAGCCCGAGGCAATCAAACATCGCATTATGTTTGAAAACCTCACGCCCCTGCACCCCGACTCGATGATGACGCTCGAGCGCAACATCAAGAGCGAAGAAAACGTCACGGGTCGCATCCTGGACATTTTCTCCCCTATTGGCAAAGGCCAGCGCGCCCTGATCGTGGCCAGCCCCAAATCGGGTAAAACAGTCATGATGCAGCACATTGCGCACGCCATTACGACCAACTATCCCGACTCGTTTGTCATCGTCCTACTGGTCGATGAACGGCCCGAGGAAGTGACGGAAATGCAGCGCACAGTGCGTGGCGAAGTCGTTGCCTCTACTTTTGACGAGCCGGCAACGCGCCACGTTCAGGTCGCCGAAATGGTCATCGAAAAAGCCAAGCGCCTGGTTGAGCTTAAAAAAGATGTGGTGATTCTGCTGGATTCCATCACCCGGCTGGCACGCGCCTACAACACGGTTGTCCCGGCTTCGGGCAAGGTCCTGACCGGCGGGGTGGATGCCAATGCCCTGCAACGCCCCAAGCGCTTTTTCGGGGCGGCCCGCAATCTGGAAGAAGGCGGCTCGCTTACCATCATTGGCACGGCGCTGGTCGAAACGGGCAGCCGCATGGACGAAGTCATTTACGAAGAGTTCAAAGGTACCGGCAACGCCGAAGTCCACCTTGAACGTCGTCTGGCTGAAAAGCGTGTCTACCCTTCGATCAACCTAAACAAATCCAGTACACGACGCGAAGAACTGCTGCTCAAGCCCGACCTAATCCAAAAAATCTGGGTCTTGCGCAAGTTTATCCACGACATGGACGAAGTCGAAGCCATGGAGTTTATTCTGGACAAGATACGCGCCACAAAAACCAATGATGAATTCTTCGACATGATGAAGAAGTAATCATCACGGATCGCTTACAGGGTCCTTGTCTCGAGACCGGAGCTTTTTACGTGTCTTGATATCAGGGTCCTGCCAGGTACCCCGTATCTGGTAGCGTGCAGCCAGCGCTTCGGCTACTGGCTCCTTCAGCACCCACTGCGTTAAAAACGCACCCAGACCAACCACGGGGTTGACCACAATGCCGGCCGCAATAGCGGCACCGCTGACGTCCAGATTGGGCACGACCACTGCGTCCAGGTTCAGCGCACCCGTGCCGAGCTCGACCCCTCCATCAACCACAATCGAACCTACCGGACCAGCCACCTGGTAATCGTCGGTACGCAACTTGCCCTGATCGAACTCAAGCGTCCCCCTGAGCACGTCAAAGGGGAACCCGTCACGAGTGATATTGACGGGATTGATGTCCAGCTTGGTCAGGCGTTTCATGGACTGCAACGACACCAGCTCGAGAAGTCGGGCCGCATCTGAATTAACCGTGCTAAGCCGGCCATCGGCCAGATCAAACTGCACTTGCCCATCGATGCGGCGCTCATCCATTGACCATGGCAGATCGAACCACTGCATGGATGCCTGAATATCGCCCTGCCCCCCCGACATCACGTCTTCAAAGCCCATTTGGTCCATCCAAGCACCCATGTCTGACACCGTGGTTTGTGTATCAAGACGGATACCGCGAGTGGGACCCCGCAACTGCCACTTGCCCTCTCCTGATGTCCGGGCGTCAGGTGAAACCAACTCAAACGTTTCAAGCTCCCAGGCCTGGCCTTGATCGTCCGGCACACCTTCCAGCTCCAGGGAACCAACATGGACGCCATATAAGCTGAGCTGGTTCACTGACAAACTCACGGGAGGCACCTGCAGATCCTCTTTGAAAATCGTACGGTCTGAATCGGACCCGGCTGACTGTTCATCCTCTTCAGTCGTGCGGGCCGCTTCCGGCTCTCCTATTTCCAGCTGCTCAAAGACAGCATGGATCGGTCCGTCTATTTCGCCATCGATCTCCATCCATCCAAGCTCCCCTACCGCCTGGTCAGAATGAATATCGGCCCGCCAATCCAGCGCACCGTCCTGCCAGACCCGATACGATAAATTGTCCATGTCCATGCCCAAGAGCCGCCCTTTTTGCGTCTGGGCCTGGAATTGCCTGACCTTGGGAAACAATGGTTTATCGGACTGTTGCGCACTGCTTGCAGACGCCTGGCCAGCCTCTGTTTCTGATGCAGAGAATTCGCGTATGACAGTATCCCACGCGTCCAGATCAAACGATGGCAGTTCTACGGCGGCGCTTAGCCCACGTTCGGGCCACTGTGCTTTTTGTCCGACGCTGATACTACCTGCCTCGAACCAGGCATCACTGTCGGCTTGCGGGGTGTGAACAAACTTGGCGGCCAGAAGATCGTCCAGATTCACGTCAAGCCGTCTGGCGCCCGGCCGATCATCATGGCGCCATGACACACGCAGGTCACGGGCCGATTCAGCGTTTTTTCCCATAGGGGCGGGAAAATCCATGCCCAGCCCAGTCAGCGATGACTGGATATCAAGCTCGGGATGTCCGGTGCCTGGCGGCCCGACACCCGTCAGCGTTGCGGTGTAATCAGCATGCCCGGACAACCGTTTCATGCCGGCAAGCGCCACCCGCTGGGCTAATGCCTGGGCGGTCACGCGACCTTTAACCTTCATGCCAGTTTGACTAGCTCCCAGCCCCCCGGAAAACTGGATGGGTCCACCAAGAAACTGGCCGGCCAGCTCACTGACGCTGGCATGATCTTCGGTAAAGGCAATGGCACCGGTAAGCCCTTGAAATGACGGTACCAAAGAAGTCAGCTGCACCGACGCACCGTCCATCAAGATCTGCCCCCTGACCTGTGTGTTGCCGCCCCGGGCGCTAAGCGGGACAGTCAGCCCCAGGGGCACAGTCCAGGCTCCTGAGACGGTGGTCTCGTCAAAGACATGGTCGAGCATATCCGCTAATGCAGAGTGACGATAAAAATCCAGATACGCTGCAGCATCGCCCTTTGTGGTGCCCGCAACCAACAATACGGGTTGCTGTTTCATGTTGGCAATATGAGCCTGGACATCCTGCAGATGCACAGACTCATCGTGTGTGCCTTTGACTTTGCCATCCGTTGCCCTGACCGTGAGCGAGGTGTTTTGCAGGGTTGCATGCCCGTCAATATCGTACAGGGCCGGCCAGTCCCCGTAGCCAGACTCCTGAGGTAGATAATCAATAGTCGTTGCCTGAAATGGCGCCTCGATGACAAGGTTGCCAGAATGCTCTGACCGGTCAAAAGGAAAGTGGCGCAGCTCGCCCTGCAGCAGAACCGTCGCGTCTGATACCCGGCCCGCTGTCAGCCCGTTTTGCAACCAGGTGCGCACCACCTCGTCAACCTGCTGCGGCATATAGCGATGGATGGCGCCAACACGCGCAAACGGGACATCCAGCGACATGTCCAGATGACCGGGGCCGTCTGAGCTGGACATCCAGGCAAGCTGCCCCGTTGCCTGAACATCAGGATTGTCGAGCATGAGGTGTCCAAGCTCCAAAGAAAGCTCGGACTCCTCACGATTGACCTGCACCTGCCCCTGGGCGCTGAAACGGCGAGCCGCCAGCGGCATGTCTGGTACGCGAAGCGCACTGAGGGCCATCCCTTGCCCCTGCATCCGCACTTCGGCCTCGCCGGCTTTCTCAAGAATACTTAGGGGCCCTCTGATAAATACGCGTGCCTGTTCGGCTGTCAGCCTGCCCTGACCGGGCTGATACAAGTCGGCCTCATCCAGGTCCACATCGGCCGTCACCTGACTAATGTGCCCGGCTTCAACATCAAGCCAGGCCTGCGCCGCGATTTTTTTGGCTGACAATTCACCCGCCCAGCTCGTCCATCTTTGCCAGGCTGCGGGCACCAGATGGTCCACACGAACATACAACTGGCCGTCCACCGTCTGCGCCTGACCAGGATCGGAATGCTTTCTTGGCAACAGTCGGGCACGGACATCCAGCAGCCCCCCACCAACCAGTTCGGAACTTGCCACCAGGCCCATCTCGTGGCGCCCGGATTCGTTTACGATACGCAGCGTGACATCGTTGAAAGCGACTGGTGGTGCGTCCTGTACATCGTCAAGCCACAGCAGGGAACTGTCATGCAGAACAATATTGGGTTGCGCCAACAACCATTTCATGGCTGGCTTATCCAGCGGCAACCTGCCGATCACAGCCGGCTCAATGGGTACCTGCACCCCCATGACCGCGACTTCCCGGCGACGCTCGCGCTGCAACGTCAGATCTAGACCCCTGGCCTGCAGACTGACAAAATGAGGCTCTGCTGTCCAGAGGCTGCGCCAAGACAGAACAGCACTGGCCTTGGGGAGTTCAAGCACTTGCTGGCCATCATGATCGGTGACCGCAAGACCACGAATATCAATGTGGGGATGGCCACCCTGCCAGCGGGCATGCACAGCATCAAGCCGGACATCCATGTCAAGCGTTTCGGACAGCTTGTCAACAATCCAGGGCCGAAAATGATCGATATTTGGCAGCAGCAAGTAACGTGTTCCCAGCATGGCCAACAAGACACCAAAGCCCAGGACTACGGCTATACGAACCAGCCAGCGAAACGAGAGGGTTAAAATTTCAGAGACCAAGAACCTGTTCACGCCCATGCAACACGACATTATATTAACGCGCACCCTCGAATGGTCTGGTGTGCTCAGACGCCGCCTGATCATTGACAATTCTTTTGGCCAATGGCTGGCTGATGCCAGCCGCCAGCCCGTCACACGGCAGACCATTGTTGCCTGGCACCTTGAACTGGCGCGCACTTTGGCCGCCGGCCATGACTCTGTCGATACAACCGCCTGGATACCACCGGACGACATTCAGCGGCAAATTTTGCGCCGCCTGAGAGAACGCGTTTTTTTCACCCTGATGATACGCGACATCAATCAGGACGCCTCCCTTCGCGAAGTCGTCACGGCAACGAGCTTCCTGGCGGATCGGGCCGTCAATCAGGCCTATCGTAGCGCCATGACAGCTCTGGCGGACCGCCACGGCATACCGGTCGATGTCAAAACGGGCTTGCCCCAGGAGATGCTGGTCATTGGCATGGGCAAGCTGGGCGGGCGCGAGCTCAATGTGTCCTCGGACATTGACCTGGTCATGCTGTACCCAGGCGATGGTACAACCGGTGGCCAGACACCTATCAGCCATCACGAGTTTTATGGGCGTGTGACGCGCCGTATGGTTTCCATGCTGTCCGACTATGACAGCAACGGTTACGTGTTTCGCTGCGAT
>DAHVSI010000018.1 GCA_027324645.1 Castellaniella sp.
CGGCGTTATACCGGTCCATCAGTTCGATATTGCGTTGCAGGGCTGCTTGCGGGTCGCCGACGCGGCCGCTGCGGGCAAGAAATTCTGCCCATTGATAATCGCTGTCCAGGGGCAGTAAGGTGTGGTCCAGATCGAACAGGACCAGGCGGTTGGAAGTAGGGTTTGGCATGGACAATCAGTGATCAGGGTGGGTATTGGCCAGGAGTTCCTTCAACAGTGGCAGGGTGACGGGACGATGGCGTTCCAGCGAATAACGGTTCAATGCATCAATCAGTGCATTCAGGTGGCCCATGTCGCGGCTGTAATGCACCAGCAACCAGGGAATAATGCCTGATGCCAGCGAAAGCCCCAGATTACGCGCGCGGCTATCTAGTACCATCGCGCGTTCGTCATCGGTAAGGGGGTGCAGGCGGTATACCAGGTCCCAGCCCAGACGCGTGCGCAAATCTTCGCGCAAAGGCATGGAGCGCGGGGCATGGCTGCCGGCCAGGACCAGGGCAAATGCATGGTCGGTCCCCCCAAGTTGCCGCCAATGATTGTACAGTGTGAACAGGGCTGCCTGCCCGGCATCATCAAGCACGTGCAGGTTATCGATAGCAATAAGCGTTGGGCCGGACGTTTCATTGGCCACCAGCGCCTGCAGGGCAGCAGCGCCATTGTCGGCTAAGTCGATATACTCATGGCCCGGCCGCCTGCTCATGGCGTGCAGCAGGTGCGTGCGCCCACTGCCCGGACCGCCATACAGGTAAATCGCGCGGCCAGGCCCAATATCATGACGCAGGGCGTCAAGCGTTTGCTGGTTCGCATTGCCTGCAAAGTTGTCCAACGATGGCGTATCAGGCGCCAGAATGTCCAAAATCAATTGTTTTTGCATGGTTTGCACTGCCTGATCCCGGATCAGCCCATGACCGGGTGTTTCATCGTAAAATTCAGGTTCATTATGTCAATCCGCAATTCTTGCACATTTCACTGCTTTTCTCATGACTGACAAGCCCGCTCCTTCCATGACCTATCGCGATGCAGGTGTCGATATCGACGCAGGGGAGGCCCTGGTCGACCGCATCAAGCCCCTTGCCGCCCAAACGCTTCGCAAAGGCGTCATGGCGGGTATTGGCGGGTTTGGCGCATTGTTCGAACTGCCCGACCATTATCGCCAGCCTGTCCTGGTTTCGGGCACCGATGGTGTGGGTACCAAGCTGCGCCTGGCGTTCGACTGGGATTGCCACGATACGGTTGGTATTGATCTGGTCGCCATGAGCGTCAACGATATCCTGGTGCAGGGCGCCGAACCCTTGTTCTTCCTTGATTACTTCGCCTGCGGAAAGCTGTCTGTCGATACGGCCGCTACCGTCGTGGCAGGCATTGCTCAAGGGTGCCAGCTGGCCGGTTGTGCGCTCATCGGTGGCGAAACCGCCGAAATGCCAGGTATGTATCCTGACGGCGAATACGATTTGGCAGGCTTCGCGCTGGGGGCGGTCGAAAAAGCCCATCTTATCAGCGGGGATAGCGCCCAGCCCGGCGATGTCGTGCTGGGCCTGGCATCCAGTGGTGTGCATGCCAATGGCTTTTCATTGGTCAGACGAATCCTTGATCACGTAGGCGCCCATCCCGATCACGACTTTGACGGTGGATCATTGCGCGAGGCCGTCATGGCCCCCACCCGTATCTATGTCAAACCCGTGTTGGCGGCACTTGATGCCCATCGCGATGCCATCAGGGGGCTGGCGCATATTACCGGAGGCGGCCTGACCGAAAACCTGCCACGCATTTTGCGCTCCGACCTGTTCGTTCATTTGCAACGTAGCAACTGGACCCGACCGGCATTGTTCGATTGGCTGCAAGAGCACGGCGGTGTTTCCGATGCCGAAATGCATCGGGTCTTTAACTGCGGTATTGGCATGGCTATGTTTGTGGCGCCCCATCACGCTGATCAGGTGGCCAGTACGTTGCGGGATCACGGTGAAACCGTCTTTGAAATTGGTAGCCTCAAGACTCGCTCCGACACACAGGCTGCGCAGATTACCATTGATTAGCGTGCCTATGACGTCAGTGGTGTGCTGCGCAATGTGGCCATCCTGTCCACGACCCGGTCAGCCGCATCGGGGCTTAAGCAATCAATAACGTGGCGCTGCGGGGTTGAGCGCAGCCAGGTAAGTTGCCGTTTTGCCAACTGGCGGGTGGCCGCGATGGCACGTTCAATCGCTGTATGTTGGCTTATGTCGCCGTCAAGCCATGCCCATAGCTGGCGGTAGCCCACACAGCGCACTGATGGCAGGCCAGGGTGCAGGTCGGTGCGTTCATGCAAGGCACGCACCTCTTCCTCCAGGCCTGCGTCAAGCATCGCATGAAAACGGTGCTTGATGCGTTCATGCAGGCCTGCCCGGTCGGCGGGTTCCAGGCTGATCATGGAAAACGTCAGGTTGTGGCCCGGGTCACGGGGTGCAGCAGCCAGCCAGTCTGTCATGGTGCGGCCACTGACCCGCCAGATTTCCAATGCACGCTGAATACGCTGACTATCGTGGGGGGCCAGCCGCGCTGCACTCTGAGAGTCCACCTGCGCCAGCTCCGCATGCAAGGCGGGCCAGCCGCGACGCGCGGCCTCGTCATCCAAGGCATGGCGGATCTCGGAACTGGCTTGTGGAAGTTTGTTGAGCCCATACTGCAACGCGCGGTAATAGAGCATGGTGCCGCCGCACAAAACCGGGATGGCATTGCGCTGCCGTATGGCCTTGATCAGCGCCAGGGCGTCGTCACGGAATGTGGCCGCAGAATAGGTTTCCGCCGGATCGCGAATATCGAGCAGATGATGAGTGATTCGTTGCTGTTCGGCCTGGCTGGGTTTGGCTGTGCCAATGTCCATGCCCCGGTAGATGGTGGCAGAATCAACGTTAATGATTTCAACAGGCCAGCGCTCTGCCAGTTCTGCGCAAGAGGCGCTTTTGCCGGACCCGGTGGGGCCGGTAACACATAAAACGGGTTCTTGCGGCATCTACTGTCCTCGCCAGAAGATGCGGTCAAGCTCATGGACAGACCACTGGGTCCAGGTGGGCCGCCCATGATTGCACTGTCCTGCCCGTTCTGTTTGCTCCATGTCGCGCAGCAGGACGTTCATTTCGTCGAGGCTGAGTTGACGATTGGCGCGTACCGAGCCGTGGCACGCCATGGTGGCCAGCAGTTCGTTGCGCTGGGCGATCAGATGCATTGAGTGGCCCGAGGTAGCCAGATCACGCAATACGTGATGAATCAGCGACTCGATGTCCCCTTTGGCCAGCAACGCCGGAACACCACGAACCGCAAGCGTGGTGGGACCTGCCGGGCTGACAGACAGGCCAAGTTGCTCAAGCGTGTCCTGATGTTCTTCTATGAGCGCGACTTCCTGCTCGCTGACATCGACCACCGTGGGCACGAGCAAGGCTTGGTGGGCTAGACCCGATTGATCCAGGGTCTGTTTAAGCTGCTCATACAAAATGCGCTCATGGGCTGCGTGCATGTCGACAATCACCAGCCCGTGCCGATTTTGCGCCAGAATATAGATACCGTGCAGTTGCCCCAGTGCCATGCCCAATGGATAGTCTTCGTGGGGCTCCTGCTGCGTTGGTACGGTTTGTGGGGCAGGGGCCGGTATCTTCTCGGATAATTGACCCGCTTGCAGCGGTTGCCACAGCCGCTGCCAGTTGCCTGTGCTCTGCGCTGTATCGTGTTGCCGATTATGCAAAGGGAAACGGGTCTGATAGCCGGTCGTGGTGGCGGCCGGCAAGGGTGCGCGCGCCGCAGACGCGCTGGTGGGCATTGTGTCCGGGGCGCTCGCGGGTTCTTCGTCTTCCCCGGCAGCCCCTGACAGCACATCGCCAAGGGTACGGGCAACGAAGCGGTGGACCGCTCCCGCGTCCCGAAAGCGTACTTCGTGTTTGGCCGGATGTACGTTGACATCG
>DAHVSI010000207.1 GCA_027324645.1 Castellaniella sp.
CCTGGTGACCAAGGTACATATAGAGGTGGCACGCATGCGCAAGGCGGGCCGTGAAGTCATCATGATTGGGCATCGTGGCCACCCCGAAGTCGAGGGCACGTTGGGGCAATCCGACGAGGGCATGTATCTGGTCGAGACCACCCAGGATGTGGAAAACCTACAGGTAAACAATCCCGAGCATCTTGCTTTTGTTACCCAGACCACGCTGTCAGTGGACGACGCCAGCGAGATAGCGCAGGCTTTGCGCACGCGTTTCCCAGGCATCGCCGAGCCCAAGAAAAGCGACATCTGCTATGCCACGCAAAACCGTCAGGACGCCGTGCGTATCATGGCGCCCAAATGTGACCTGGTTCTGGTCGTGGGCAGCCCCAACAGTTCTAATTCAAACCGCTTGCGTGAAGTTGCAGAGCGCCAGGGCGCCCGTGCCTATCTTATTGATGCCCCTGACATGATCGATCCGTCCTGGCTGGATGGCAGTCGTCACATTGGCGTGACGGCCGGCGCATCGGCACCCGAAATCCTGGTGCAACAGGTGCTGGCGCGTCTTAAAGAGCTAGGCGCCGCATCGGTGCGCACCTTGGCAGGGACCCCGGAAAATGTGTCCTTTCCGCTGCCCCGTGAATTGTCCCGTAAGCGCCCCGTCGAGCAGGCCTGAGAGGCTTGACCGGACGGATACGAACCTGCCGTTTGCACAAGGAATGCATTGATCATGCAGTTGTATAGCTATTTTCGTAGCTCGGCCGCTTATCGCGTCCGCATCGCCTTAAATCTCAAGGGGTTGGATTACCAGATCAAGCCTGTACATCTTTTGGCAGATGGTGGGCAACAGCATCACGCCGCGTACCGCAAGCTCAATCCTGCAGAACTGGTCCCCACGCTGGTTGATGGCGATGCCACATTGACACAGTCTTTGGCGATTATCGAATACCTGGACGAGACTTATCCTGCCACGCCGCTGCTCCCTGCCGATGCATTAGGTCGTGCGCACGTGCGTGCCCTTGCTCAGGCAATAGCCTGCGATACCCATCCGGTCAATAACCTGCGTGTTCTGCGCTACTTGTCGCGCGAGCTGGATGTGGAGCAGGAACAGCGCGATCAATGGTACCGGCACTGGGTAAACCTGGGCCTGCAGGCTGTTGAACACATGCTGGTCGACAGCGCCAAAACGGGCCGCTTCTGTCATGGTGACCAACCCGGGCTGGCCGACGCGGTGCTGGTGCCCCAGGTATTTAATGCCCGCCGGTTGCAGTGCGATCTTTCCAGTGTTCCCAACATCACGCGCATTGACGCTGCGTGCCAGGAGCTGGAAGCCTTTTGGCAGGCAGCACCCGACAACCAGCCTGACGCGCCCGCAACCTGAATAAGTCTGTATGAAAAAACGATATGTTGCCGGCAGCATCCTGATTGGCCTGGTAGGGCTTTGGCTGGTCACCCTCTGGGTGGTTGGCTGGCAAGCACAAAAAGCTATTAACGAGGGGGCCGAGCGGTTCAATGAACGTATCGCGGCCGCGCTGGGTACCGATTTGTCCTCGTTGGCCATGGGTGTACAGGTTCAGGACTATCAGCGTGGGCTGTTCACCTCGCGAGCCCAATACCATATTGAACTCACTGATCACATGGGCAAACAGCATAACGTTGTCATGCTCGATCACTTGCATCATGGCCCATTCCCGTGGTCGTCCCTGCGTCAGGGTTCCTTTCGGCCAGCGTTGGCGCACAGCCAGGCAAAAATGGAGCCCACGCCCGCCATGCTGGAACAACTGGGCGATGATGAAGAACACATGCATCCCATACAGGTTGACACGCTATTGGGGTTCCGTGGGACGGGCCGCTCCGTATGGGAATTCTCACCACTTGAATACACGGCCGACAACGGTGACCAGAGTCAATTCAGTGGTGGAACCATCGTCGTTGAGTTTTCCGATCAGTTCCAGACGGGGCAGGCTCAGGGTCTGTTCGACCACTATCGCCTGCGCGATGGTCAGTCAGACGAGACCGTGGACCTTGGCCGCATTGCGATCGATAGCCACACGACGCTGGCTGGCAGTGCGGGGCTGGATCACCATACGCAGCTCTCTATTGGCTCGGTCGATATTCAAGGAGGCGACGCTGACGAGCCTGTGCGACTTGAGGACCTGGGTGCGAGTCTGGCCGGTACCGAAATTGATGGCTTGATGAACGTCGGTGTGCAGTACGAGTTTGGACGTATGCTGATTGGCGAGGCCAATGCAGGAAGGCTCGTAATGGGCTTGTCGGTCAGCCA